>CAZXBG010000001.1:0-86921 GCA_964638865.1 uncultured Chitinophagales bacterium
ATGAGTGATGAGTAATGAGTGATGAGTAATGAGTAATGAGTGATGAGTAATGAGTTCTACTACCACTGCCAACTGCCAACTGCCACTTCCCATTGCTTTATGGACACGGGTATCGGGACAAGGGAAAACAAAGGGTGGGATTTTTTGAAATTATTACAATGCTTGAAAAAGTCTTGCTTGATACAATATGGCTTCAATGTTACAAACTGCCTACTGCGACTGCCAACTGCCCACTCCCTACTCCCCACTCAATATTCCCCCTAATTCCCTATTTTCACCAAAAAAAATGTACATCTACAACGTAACAATAAAAGTAGAACCGCAACGGGCTGAGGAATGGCTGGAATGGATGCGCAATATTCATATTCCGCAAGTTTTAGAAACCGGATATTTTGTTGAAAGTAGAATTTGCAAGATCGTGAATAATGAGGATCCGGAGGATTTTACTTTTGTTATTCAATATACTTGTCCCACTATGGAAGATTATGACCACTATCAAAAAAACAGTGCGCCTGCATTGCGAAAGGAGATGCGTGTAATATTTGGCGACGATGCATTTGCTTTCCGCACTTTGATGGAGGTATTATAATGCATGAACAATTATAGGTTTCTATCGTTTGTTAAAGCAAAGTTCAAACAAACTAATACATGCAAAAACATATCATAGTAATAGGTTCAGGATTTAGCGGGCTATCCGCTGCATGTGCATTGGCTAAGGAAGGATTTAAGGTTACGGTTTTCGAAAAAAATGAATCTGCCGGCGGAAGGGCATCTGTATTTTCTGAAGATGGATTCGTTTTTGACATGGGTCCTAGCTGGTATTGGATGCCCGATGTTTTTGAATGGTTTTTTAATTTATATGGATATCAGCCTTCCGATTTTTATGATTTAGTTAGATTGGATCCTGCTTACAGAATATATTTTTCCGCACACGATTTTATTGATATGCCGGCCTCTATCGAAGAACTTTATAATTTGTTTGAACAATTGGAACCCGGTTCCACTCCTGCTTTACAGAAATTTTTAAAGGATGCTGCCTATAAATATAAGGTTGGAATGCAGGATATGGTTTTTAAACCCTGTAATTCCCCTTTAGAATTTGCGGAGTTAAAAATGGTGAAAGCTTTATTTACCATGCAATTATTTACTTCGCTTCGCAAAGAGGTTTACAGCAAATTCAAAAGTGAAAAAATCAGAAAAATATTAGAGTTTCCTGTCTATTTCTTAGGTGCGTTGCCCTCCAATACCCCTGCGTTATACTCCATTTTAAATTATGCAGATCTTGTTTTGGGAACCTGGTACCCCAAAGGTGGCATGTATAAAATAATTGAAGGCATGCAAAAAGTTGCGGAAAATTTAGGGGTGGAATTTCATTTTAATTCGCCGGTTACAAAAATTCTTTCTGTTGAAGGTAAAGTTAAACAAGTTGCAATTGGTGATACTCTAGTAGATTGTGATGGGGTTGTGGCGTCAGCAGATTATAATCATGTAGAAGAAAAATTGCTTGATTCAAAAGAAAAAAATTATGATGCAGATTATTGGGATAAAAAAACATTTGCGCCATCGGGAATTATATATTACCTGGGAATTAAAGGAAAGGTAAAAAATTTATTGCATCACAACTTATTTTTTGACCAGTCGTTTGAGGTTTTTGCTGATGAGATCTATACCAACCCACGCTGGCCGTCAAATCCACTATTTTATGTTTGTGTTCCATCAAAATCCGATGATACAGTTGCACCTCCTGGTTATGAAAATATGTTTATCCTGATTCCCGTAGCCTCCGGATTAACCTCTGACCAATTGACCTCAGAAAAGTATTTTCAATCTATTATTACAAGAATTGAAAAATTTACCGGCGAAACAATTAGTGATAGAATAGTGTATAAAAAACCATTTACTCCAAATGATTTTACCAAAAGATATAATGCCTATAAAGGAAATGCATATGGCCTTGCCAATACCTTAAAACAAACAGCTATATTTAAACCCAAAATGCACAATAAGGCTATAAAAAATCTCGTGTATGCAGGTCAGCTTACGGTTCCCGGACCGGGAATGCCGCCTGCAATAATTTCAGGATATGTGGCTGCCGGAGAGGTTAGAAAAATGTTTAAAAAGGTAAAAAAGGTAAATTTTCAATGAACAAAACATCGTATATACGGTTTTATTCCAACAACAATATCTATGCTTGACCTGTTTCATCAATCATCATTTGCCTGCAGTCGCAAGGTTACCGAGTTATACAGCACTTCTTTTACATTAGGAATTAGGGCGCTGGATAAAAGGTATCATGATGCCATTTACGGCATTTATGGTTTTGTTCGTTTTGCCGATGAAATAGTAGATACCTTTCACAATTGGGACAAGGAGGACCTTTTTAACAGGTTCAGAGAGGACACCAATAAGGCTCTGGATGAAAAAATTTCGTTAAATCCAATTCTCCATGCCTTTCAATTAACTGTTCATGCATATCAAATAGACAGACCATTGATCAATTCTTTTTTGAACAGCATGGAAATGGATCTGCATATTAGCAATTATAAACAGGAAAATTATACAGAATATATTTATGGAAGCGCCGAAGTTGTGGGATTAATGTGTTTGAAAGTTTTTTGCGAAAGAGATGAACAATTATTTTTACAATTAAAAGAACCGGCGCGATATCTCGGAGCCGCATTTCAAAAAGTAAATTTCCTGCGCGATCTGCAGGCTGATTTTAAAGAGAGAGGAAGGGTATATTTTCCTGATATCGATTTTGATAATTTTTGCCATACTCAAAAAGCGGAAATTGAAAAAGAAATAAAAGTGGATTTTGAAAAAGCTTATGAAGGAATAATTCGTTTACCCGAAGGTGCAAAATTTGGTGTTTATCTGGCATATAAATACTATCTCAATCTGTTTGAAAAAATTCGTAAAACAGAGGCACACAAAGTGATGCAAACAAGGATAAGGGTTTCCAATCCGAAAAAAATATCGATGTGGGCTTCTGTATATTTACGTTCTAATATTTTAGGCATCTACGCACCGTGAATGATAAATATGCATATCTGCTTGTTAATTTAGGGACAGTTATATTTCCGTTCTTGTTTAGTTTTGAAAAAAAGGTAACATATTATAAATGGTGGAAATTTTTATTTCCTGCATTCATTGTTACCGCTACTGTCTTTTTAATATGGGATCATTATTTTACTAAAATTGGCGTTTGGGGATTTAATGAACAATATATCACCGGAAACAAACTCTTTGGTTTACCCCTGGAAGAAATAATGTTCTTTTTCACCGTTCCTTTTGCGAGTATATTTATATATGCCTTTGTAAATAAATTCTGGCCAAATACGCCAATACTGGATAAAATTCAAAAACCAATTTCTATAGCTATACTTTTAATTGCATCTGTTTTATTGCTATTGCATTTTGACAAAGCATATACTGCCCTGAATTGCGGTTATGCAATTGTTTTATTGGTTTTGCAATTATTGTTTATCAAAGGAAAATACATGGGTAAATTTTACCGCTTTTATTTCTGGCATCTTATTCCTTTTTTTATCGTAAACGGCATTTTAACCGGAACAGGCATTCCCGGAGAGGTGGTTTGGTATAATAATGCGGAAAATTTAGGCATACGATTAGGAACAATTCCTATCGAAGATTCGTTATATAGTTTGAGCCTTATGCTGATGAATATTAGTATTTTTGAATGGCTCAAAGGGCGTAAATTGAAAACAGTAAATAAAACGTCGTTTTGAAATTGTTAAATTGCAAAGGACGTTTTAATGGAAAACTAGTTAAATTATTGATATCAACAATTAGAATAATATATTAAAATGAACATCGCAATCAATATTCTATCCTTCATTATCGCATTCGCTTTCATGGAAGGTTTTGCCTGGTTCATGCATAAATATATCATGCATGGTATGGGATGGTTTTTGCACAAATCGCATCATGAACCCCGACACGGAAGATTCGAATTAAATGATCTTTATGCATTCATATTTGCCATCCCTGCAATAATTCTCATGTGGTTTGGAACACCGGAGTTCAATTATTTATTTTGGTTAGGGTCCGGAATTACAGCTTATGGTTTGAGTTATTTCCTATTTCACGATGTATTGGTGCACCGCCGTTTAAAACACAATGTTAAACCCGGAAATTCTTATTTGCAACGCATCATTCGCGCCCATAAAATACATCACAAAAAAATGAGCAAAGAAGATGGCCAGGCATTTGGATTTTTATTTGCGGACAAAAGATTTGATGTAAAGAGAACGGATGAGTAATTTTTCTTAGCAAGGATTTCTTCACAATGTTACCAAAGGGTTTCTATCGCATACGGATTATTAAGGTAGCTCTTCCAATCTTTCACTTTTCCTCACGCTAACCTCAAAATATTCTTCTTAAAAAAATACCCGCTTACCATTAATACAGCAACTGTTATCCCTCCTAATACCAAAACATTTCCGATTATAGATTCCATTCCTGTTTTTCTCCAAAATATATCATAAAATCCCTGTATACTCCAGTAGTTTATAGATATTACGGCAGCATCTTGCATAAAGGATGGCATAATATAAAGCGGTATCATACTTCCTCCCACCGCACTCATAAATAAAATTATAATGGTACCTAAGGAATCTGCCTGTTTTTTTGTAGTTACGATAGCCGATAATAACACACCAAAGGAAGAACAGGCAAAAGCGGTAAATAATATCATGATAATTAATGCCGGAATATCAATAAATATATCCAGATCAAATGTTATCCAGGAAAATAAAAACATGACCGTTAATTGAAATATAGAAATAATAGTTGCTGTCAACATTTTACTCATCATAATCGAAAAAGGTTTTACCGGCGATTGCAATAATTTTTTCAACACCCCATTTTCTTTTTCTTCCAGCATACTTTGTCCTATTGCACTCACACTAAACAACAACATCATAATTGCCGTTCCGGCAACTGCCTGAATTAACCCCCAGTTACTTTCTTCATCCCCAACCAAACTCGTCATGATTATTAAATTTTCAGACTTATTTTCTTCCTCCATTCCCCGTTGAATATTATTCTTTATGGAATCCTGCATGGGTTGTTGCAAATTCGGGAACATGTTTGCCATAACACGATCAATGCCCTTGTCGGCATCCTTTTCGCCTTTTATATTTGATATCTTACTAAAAAGTAAATTTTGTAAAATACTCACTTCCATTTCCCGGCTTTTATCAAATTGCATTTCTACCGGAATGTTATTTCCGACGTTAAGTGAATCCTCAAATCCTTTATAAATTATGATATTTGCAATTCTGTCGCCCTTTTTAATTTGGGCAATTGCATTATCTTTTGTTTCCGCAATTAATTCAATTCCGGGAATACTATCCAAACCCAAAATAATATTTTTTGAACCCACCGTATTATCTTCATCAGCATATAATACTACAATCGGACTACCTTCCTCTTCCTCTCCTCCTCCAACTCCACCAAAAGCAAATGCAAATAAGGTTATCAATCCTATGGGTAATAATAAAGCGAGAAACAATGCCTTTTTATCGGTAAAAAATATTTTGAGATCCTTTTTAGCTAGTTTCCACATAACGGAATAATTTTATATATCAATCACGTAAATGCCTTCCTGTTAAATTTAAAAATATATTTTCCAGACTAATACTTTTTATATCAATATTAATAATATCAATTCCTGCATCAGCACATTTTTTTACAACATCAGGTAATATCAGTTTCACATTCTTAGCCGCAACAACAAGTTCGTGGGTTGCATTATTAAATGTACTTTTATATCCACTCAAACCTTCCTGAATTTCTCCCGCATAATTAATTTCAATAGTTTCTTCCACAGCATTGTGATCGCGCAATTCCTGCAAACTTCCTTCTGCAATAATTTTTCCTTTGTCGATAATTCCTATTCTGTCACACATCTTTTCTGCTTCCTCCATATAATGTGTGGTATACAAAATTGTCTTTTTATTATGATGTAGTTCCGATAACAACTCATAAATTTTATTTCTGCTTTGAGGGTCAACACCAACTGTTGGTTCATCCATTAATATCAATTCCGGATCGTGCATTAAGGCACAGGCAATATTGATCCTGCGTTTCATTCCACCGGAGTAAGTTTTTATTTTATCTTTTTTCCTATCCTCCAATCCTACCCAATGGAGAAGGTCCGTTGCCTTTTGTTTTGATGTTTTTCCCGATATTCCGTATAAACTTCCCCAAAAAATTAAATTCTCCAATGCAGTAAGTTCATCATACAATGCAATTTCCTGAGGCACTATTCCCATCTTTAATTTTACCTTACTTCTTTTTTCATATACATTCATTCCATCAATAAGAATGCGCCCGCTGTCGGGAGGCATTATAGAACTGATCATTTGAATTGTTGTAGTTTTACCAGCACCATTTGGGCCTAGAAGTCCGTAAAACATTCCCGGGGGCAGCGCAAGGTTGATTTGATCAACTGCCTTTAAATGTAAAAATGATTTTGAGATCGATTCAACCTTTAACATAAACAGGATTATTTGGTAAAAATATCACAGTAACATGGTAAATATAAATATTATCCACCAACCGGGATAAATAAACGATGAAAAGATAAAATTTAAGGGTGCTACCAAAAATAAGAAAAACTACAGTTCAGCATAAAAATCAGGATTCCAATTTTTTGGGATTCGGGGTTGGAGATCTATACGCATTATGCGATGAAAATTTTTTATCACAACAATTAATAAAGTATAAAGAAGAGGGTTATAGATTGTTATATTGGAAAATAGAAGAACAAGATACCGCATCGCTTAATATGGCAAATGCATTTCAATTTAAGAATTACGATACCAAAGTAACTTATCAATTAAATTTATTTACACAATCACGGGAAATACCAAAAAATTCTAAAGTCAGAAAATATACCGGCGCAATTACTCCGAAATTAATAAATCTGGGCAAACAAAGTGGTGACTACTCCAGATTTCAACAAGACAAAAACTTTCCACCAGGCACTTTCGAAAAAATGTATACCGAATGGATACACACGGCATTTTCTGCCGAACAATCTGATGCAATTTTTATATTGGAAGAAAATACAAAAATGTTTGGTTTTGCAACCGTATTTTTTAACCAAGACGATGCCGAAATTGTTTTGATTGCCATTGATCCCAAATACAGAAGCAAAGGATATGGAAAAATGTTGGTGGAATACATTTCCGCATATTTATCAAATATAAATTATAAAAACCTGTACGTTGTAACTCAGGAACAAAATACTCCTGCTTGCAGATTATATGAAAGCTGCGGTTTTGAAATCATAAAAAAAGAATATATTTACCATATCTGGTTATAATGGAAACATTAAAAGAATATACAAAATTTCAACTTGCATTGCGCAACGGACAAGACCGCGAAGAAATATGGATAGCATATAAGGGAATTATTTACGATGTTACTCAAAGCACCCTATGGAGAAAAGGCACACATTACGAACATTTTGCAGGCCAGGATCTTACACACGAATTACCGGATGCACCACACACAGAAACTGTTTTCCACAAATTTAAAATGGTAGGAAAATTAATTTCCCCTGAATAAGAAAATATTTAAGTAATAAATATGAGCTGAAACAATGCGCCTTTTTTCTATTCAGGGTTCCCTGAATAAGAAAATATTGGGGTAATAAATACCACCTCAAAAAAATTGCCTGTTTTCTATTCAGGGCTTTATATTAAATTTTGTAATCTCCACAAATTCATTTACTCTTTTTTTAACCTGCGTTTGTTTAATTTCCAACAAACGTTGCGGGCCAAATTTTTCTACACAAAAGGAAGCCATTGCCGAACCATAAATAATAGCGCGTTTCATATTTATAAAGGAGATATTTTTTGATTTTGCCAAATATCCCATAAAGCCGCCGGCAAAGGAATCTCCTGCTCCTGTTGGGTCAAAAACCGATTCCAAAGGCAACGCAGGAGCGAAAAAAATCTGATCTCCAAAAAATAATAAGGCACCATGTTCTCCTTTTTTTACAATTAAAATACGAGGTCCCATTTTAAGAATTATTCGAGAGGCTTTTAATAAAGAATATTCCCCGGAAAGTTGACGCGCCTCTTCATCATTAATCATAAGTGCATCTACCTTTTTTAAAACTTTGTGCAAAGCAGGTTTTGAATTATCCATCCAATAATTCATCGTATCCATTACAACCAATTTTGGCCTGGCTTTTAGCTGTTTAATTACACTCAACTGCAATGAAGGTTCAATATTTCCCAACATTAAAAATTCCGGTTTGCGGTTTTTGTCCGGAACAACAGGATTAAAATTTGCAAGCACATTCAGATCAGTGGTAAGTGTATCACGTGTATTCATATCCATATGATAACGACCGGCCCAAAAAAATGACTTTTCGTCCTTTATCACTTTTACGCCATCGGTATTAATTCCTTTTTTGTTGAAAGTGTCCAGTGTTGCTTTTGGAAAATCGTCGCCAACCACCGAGATCAATTTAATATTGGAATAAAAAAATGATGCGGCAAGCCCAATATAAGTGCCTGAACCTCCGATAATTTTATCTGCCTTACCAAATGGTGTTTCAATAGAATCAAATGCAACTGTGCCGACAACTAATAAACTCATATTTTAAAATTTTGTGCAAAGTAAAGGAGCTTGATTTTAAGAATAGGTAACTTTTTCAATTTATTCAGAAAATCAATCTAAGCGTTTAAAAACAAAAACCCTGCATCTCTGCAGGGTTTGCTCCCCAACCTGGACTTGAACCAGGGACCTACTGATTAACAGTCAGTCGCTCTAACCAACTGAGCTATTGAGGAATGAAATGTTTTTGAAACGGGATGCAAATTTATTTTGTTAATTCTACAATGACAAGAATTGAGGAATAAATTAAACGATTATATGCAATATTTTTTTCTCTTCTAAAAATAATTAGCCGGCGTTAGCGGTAAAAATGCATCTAAAATTGGCATTATTACACCTAAAACAGACCTTTGCCACTGATTTATGATAAAAAAAAGCAAATTGTTGAATTCGGGTTGTTGAATTCAAAATGAAAATTACTAACTTGCACCACTTTAGTAAAATTTTAGGAATTGGATCACACAACAAGAAAATTTTCTGCTTTTTTTATCAGTTTGTTGCTGATAAAAGCCGCATCGGGGCAAATTATTGCTTCCGCTGACACTTCCATATGCTTAGGCGGAACTGCAACCTTAGCAGTATTTTCGGCTCCCAGTTACGGAACTTCCAGTTATACTTTCGAGGTTTTTCCTTATGCAGCGGAAACCTATGCAGGCACTTCGCCTGTTCAGGCCGGCGGAGGAGGTTTGACCGATGATAGTTATTCAACTGCAGTCCCAATTGGATTTAGTTTTTGTTTTCTGGACAATACTTACACACAATGTTATATTGGGTCTAACGGTTGGGTAAGTTTTGGTGGCCCGGGCGCACTTTCTACAACTTATACCTCTGCTGCCATTCCTAGTGGAGCTGCGGGTGTTCCGAAAAATTGTATCATGGGTCCTTGGCAAGATTGGCATCCCGGTTTATGCACTCCTGTAGGAAGTTGTGTAAAATATCAAATGATCGGCACTGCTCCCAATAGAAAATTTGTGGTGAGTTGGGATAATGTGCCCATGTTCAGTTGCACACTTACTTACGGAAAATTTCAGATCGTATTGAATGAAACCACCAATATTATTGAAAATCATCTTACCAATAAACCAAATTGTATGGCCTGGGCCGGTGGAACTGCCACTCAAGGTGTGCATAGCCTCGATGGAACCACAGCATTTACAGCTCCGGGTAGAAATTCAACTCCCTGGACAACAGTGAATGAAAGCACCAGATTTGTTCCAAATGGAATTACCTGGTATACGGGTGCTGGTGTTGTTGCAGGATATGGTGATACAATAATCGTTTCTCCAACTGTAACTACAACATATACTGCGACACTTACTGCTTGTGATGGAACAATTTATGAGGAAGATGTAGTGGTAACCGTTGTAAACGTTGATCCATCATTTGTTTATGATCCATTTTATTGCACAGATGGTGTTGCAATTCCCACAATAACAGGAACTGGCGGCGGAACTTTTACTGCGGCGCCTGCCGGTTTGGTAATAGATCCTTTAACCGGGGAAATTGACCTGGCAGCGTCAACACCGGGTTCCTATTCTGTAACCTATTCCATTGGTGGATTGTGTCCGGAATCAGCAAGTGATCTTATTACAATTATTACAGATCCGGATGCATCTTTTGCCTATGATGATATTGCCTATTGCCCTTTCGGTATTACAACCCCAACATTTATTACAACTCCCGGCGGAACATTCACTGCTTCACCTGCAGGCTTGATCATAAATCCCGTTACCGGTGAAATTGACCTTACCTCAGGAACTGTTGGCACTATCTACACCATTTCTTATACTGTCGGAGTAATTTGCAGCAGTGTTTTCACGTATACTATTATTATCACTTCAATAGATGACCCATCATTCACGTATAGCGCTGCCAGTTATTGCCCAACAGGTTCTGCAACACCAAGCGGAATAATTACAGCGGGTGGCACATTTACAGTTTCTCCACCCTCCTTAGATATCGATCCGCTTACAGGAACAGTTGATCTTACAACTGGAGTTGTTGGAACAACCTATACAATTACTTACACCACTCCTGCTGGTCCTTGTACAAATTCCAGTTCAACAACTTTAACAATCGATCCACTGGATGATCCATCATTCAGTTATAGTGCACCAAGTTATTGCCCTACCGGGACTACAAGTCCCACCACAATTGTAACCCCTGGCGGAACATTTACTATTTCTCCTGCAACAATGACAATAAATTCATCCACCGGAACTGTAAATCTTGCGACCGGAGATGTTGGAACCACTTATACTATAATCTATACCACTCCGGCAGGACCATGCTCAAATACATCCACCACCACAATTACGATAGATCCGTTAGACGATCCTTATTTTACTTATAGCGATGTTGATTTTTGCAATTATGGAACTGCACCGGTTATTACTTTAACTACTCCGGGCGGAACTTTTACGGTTTCTCCTATGGGATTATCGGTAAATGCTGCTACCGGACTTATTGACCTCGCTACAGGAACTCCAGGAGCATATTATACGATCACTTACACAACTCCGGCAGGATTATGCAGTAATACCTCCTCCATAGTAATTCATATTTTACCATTAACGGATGCTGCATTTACTTTCGACAACTCTGCCTATTGCGCAAAAGGTTCGACTTTACCTAATTATATAATGAATCCAGGTGGCAGTTTTACAGCCGCTGCAGGAATATCAATTAATGCCTTAACAGGACAATTAAATCTTGATGCCTGCACACCCGGCGGACCTTATGATATTATTTATACAAGTCCGGGTTGTCCTGAAACAGATACTTTTTTAGTTACAATTCATCCTCTGCCAAATCCTACAATTACTTTAGATGATGTTATTTGTTTAGAAGGAGATGCTATAATAATTACGGGCGATCCAACAGGTGGAACATTTAGTGGAACTGCAGTAATTGGCGATCAATTTGATCCCGCAATTGCAGGAAGTGCAGGTATTTATTCGGCAACTTATACTTACACAGATGTAAACGGATGCACCACTGCAGTAACAGATTTTATAGAGGTAATTCAACATTCCGTGGATGCCGGAATGGATGTATATATTCCGGAGTACACCACAACAGTTTTAAATGCTTCCGGTGGTGCAACATTTTTATGGGAACCACCTACAGGTCTCGATTGCACTGATTGTCCGTCACCTATAGTTGATAATTTATTCACCACCACTTACACCGTAACCTCCTGGGATATTTATGGATGTGTTGATTCAGATGCAGTAGTGGTAAATATAGTTCCTGTTTTTGATCCGGTAATTTTTATTCCGAATACTTTCACTCCGAATGGAGATAATATCAACGATTATTTCTTTGCTTTTGGCTCCGATCTGGAATCTATAATTTCCATTTATATTTATGACCGTTGGGGTGAATTATTGTTTGTTACCGAAAATTTAACACCCGATGATCCATCTAAAGGTTGGGATGGTACTTTTAATGGGGAACAATTAAATCAGGGTGTGTATGTTTATATGGTGGAAGTATTGCTCGAAGCCGGTGTTAAACAACAAATTCAGGGAAATATTACACTGATAAGATAATTTAAAACTCACCTGTTCCAATTTTATTTTTTTTGTTCCGGAATATTTATGTTAGATATTATTTATACAAGATTTTAATAATGCTGTTAATCTTGCATTTTTAATAAATTTGTTGTTAGCAACTTTGCTTTTTAGATCAACAAGAATCATTAGAAATTGAACAACTTAATTCAGAAAATGAAATTAGAAAACCCGCATTGCAAATTGTAGATTTGCAGTCCTTTAATAGATACAAACATGGAAAAAAAACAAACAAATAAAGTCTCCATTACTACCAACGACGGCAAACCTTTTCAAATTCCTGTAGAAGGATCATTGGGCTTATTGGCGTTGGGATACAAAGGATTAGTTGCCTGGAGGCAGGTGCGGCGTCAATACCAAAAAACGGTTGTTGCCAAACAAACACAAAAAAAAGAAAAAAATCCGGATACAAAATCATAAAACAGATAACACATTTGGTTTAATGCAAGTGTAATTTAGATATGGGAAAGAGAATCGCAAAAAAAGTACTCCTCATCGGCTGGGATGCCGCAGATTGGAAAATAATTAATCCCCTCATGGACGCAGGTCACATGCCTACCCTCGAAAAATTAGTGAATGGAGGTGTGATTGGAAACTTCGCAACACTGGATCCGCCGTTATCTCCAACATTATGGACCTCCATTGCAACGGGAAAACGCCCTTATAAACACGGAATCATTGGTTTTACTGAACCTGATCCCTCCGGAAAAGGAGTACGCCCTGTTTATATCACCTCCAGAAAGGTGAAAGCGATATGGAACATTTTCAATCAACACGGCATGAAAAGCCATGTTATTGGTTGGTGGCCTTCACATCCTGCCGAGCCAATTAATGGAACTATGGTATCCAATCTGTATCAGAGAGCATCAAAACCCATCAACGAACCCTGGCCAATGCTTGATGGAACTGTACATCCTCCTGAAAAAGCAGAACTTTTTAAAAAATTGAGAATTCATCCGGCAGAATTAACCCCGGCACATATTTTACCTTTTATTCCTGATGCCATTAAAATTGATCAGGAAAAGGATAAGCGCCTTGGAATGCTTACAAAAATTATCGCCGATTGCTCCACTATTCATGCTGCAGCAACTTACATTCTGGAAAATGAAGAATGGGACTTTTTAGGCGTTTATTATGATGCAATTGACCATTTCTGTCATGGATTTATGAAGTTCCATCCCCCACAAATGCAAATGATACCGGATGATCTTTACAATCTTTATAAGGATGTGGTTATTTCCGGCTACAAGTATCACGATATGATGCTTGAACGTTTATTGCAGCTTGCCGGTCCAGATGTAACTGTGATGTTGGTTTCCGATCACGGCTTCCACCCTGATCACCTTCGCCCAATAGAATTACCAAAAGAACCTGCAGCTCCTGCATTGGAACACAGTCCATACGGAATTGTGGTAATGAATGGTCCCGGAATTAAAAAAGATGAACGTATTTATGGCGCATCAATTCTAGATGTAACACCTACAATTCTTACTATGTTTGGTTTCCCAATCGGAGCTGATATGGATGGTAATGTTTTGGTAAATGCGTTTGAAGAAGCCATTGTTCCTGATAAAATTGATTCATGGGACGATGTTCCCGGCGATACCGGTGAACATCCAAAGGACAGACAGGAAGATCCTTATGCAGCAGCCGAAGCCATGGAACAGCTTATCGAATTGGGATATATTGAAAGACCGAGTGAAAATATTGAGAAGGCAATTAAGAATACAGTAAACGAAAATAATTATTATTTATCGCGCATGTATATCAATGGAAGAAAATACAATGAGGCCATTGAAATTTTGACAAAATTGTTTGAAGAAAATCCTACCGTTACGCGTTATTCCATGCGATTGGCACATGCTTATCAATCAATAAATAAAATACAGGAAACGCGTGATGTACTTTCAAAAATTAAAACCACAAGCGGAAAAGAAACCATAAGTATGAAAATTATGGAAGGCAATCTGCTGTTAGTGGAAAATAAACCGAAAGAAGCAATGGCGCTCTTCGAAAAAATTGAAGAGGAAATGCCCAATATCACAAGAGTGAATATGCAATTGGGTAAATGTTATCTCGCATTAAAAAAATGGAAAAAAGCAGAAGATGCTTTCCAAAATGAGCTTCAACACGATCCGGGAAATGCAGCTGCACATCATGGATTGGGAGTTTCTTTATTGCGCAGAAAACAATATGATGCAGCAGTGGAGAGTTTTTTAAATGCGGTGGGATTAACTTATTTCTTCCCATTTGCACATTATCATCTTGGGGAAGCACTTTATATGTTAGGAGAATATGAGCGCTCAGCCGAAGCATTTGAGGTTTGTTTAAAAATGGCACCGGGAATTAATAAAGCACGTCAACTTTTAACTAATATTTATAACGAACATCTTAAAAAACCGGAGATCGCGCAGGATCACAAAGCAAAAATCGCCGAGTTTATTAAAGGCGATATTGTTATAGTTTCCGGATTACCGCGCTCGGGTACAAGTATGATGATGCAGATGTTAGACACTGGAGGATTAGAGGTATTTACCGATGGCGTTCGCAAATCAGATGAAAATAATCCGAAGGGATACTACGAACACGAATTAGTTAAATCACTTTCCCGAAATAAAACCTGGATGAAAGATGCGATGGGAAAAGTGGTTAAAGTAATTAGCCAATTGGTTTTTGAATTGCCTGCAAATTATCGTTATAAAATAATTTTTATGGATCGCGAATTAGATGAAGTTATTCAAAGTCAGCACAAAATGCTGATACGCGATGGAAAGGCAAAAGAGGACACAATCAATATTCGCGTAGTAAATGCCTTCAAACAAAATCTGGAAAGAATTCACAACTGGGTGCCAAAACAGCAAAATATGGAAATCATTTTTGTTTCACACCGAAATTTGATCAATAATCCTGTGGAGGAATTGAAGAAAGTAAATGATTTTCTGGGAGGAACTTTGGACACTAAAGCTATGGCCACAGTAGTAGATAAAAGTTTACACAGAGAAAAAGCGGCAAAATAACATATTGCTTTTATTACATTAGTATGAACAATCATTTAGTTGAGTATACCATTGTAATGATTATTTTCGCATTAAGAATTTCAATACTATGAAAAAGACCACAAAAACAGAGCGCAAATTATTACAGTACGCAGCAAGTGCAGCCGCATTTTTACTGGTTAATCCAGCTAATGCTACAATAGTTTATACCGACCTTGACCCTGATGGAGTTATTGGTGGCGAAGGTGCTGAGATTTCCCTTGATATCAATACAGATGGTACTGACGATTTTACCTTTATCATTTATTCCTATGCAGGAACTGCAACTTACTATGGTATTCCATTTTCGTTTGATATAAAAGCAGCAGGTGGCGAAGCATTAGACGCCAATGAATTTGTCGGAAGCCTGGTAACAAACAGTGGATATACAAATGTTTATGTGCCAATTCTTGCAGCAGGCGAAGGTATAAATTCGGAGGATAATTTTGAAGGAGGTTATGGTTCATTAGCAGTGGTTGCTCAGTTTTCCCTTTACGGATTTCCATATTACTCATTTGAAGGCGGCGCTTGGTTGGATTCTGAGATGCAATTTCTAGGCTTTCGGTTAGGTGTTGACAAAGACTTTTTTTATGGTTGGATGAGAGTTTCCGTAAATGCCGATGCTTCACAACTCACCATTCATGATTATGCGTATGAAGACGAGGCAAATAAATCAATTTTTACCGGATCCACTGCTTCTGGTATTGAAATCAATCCTTTAACAGAAACGGTAATTTATACCGCTGATCAAAATCTTATCATAAATTTACCCACAACCATTACAACACCAATAGACATTGAACTTTTCGACCTGCAGGGGAAATTAATTTTGCAGTTGCCACAGGTAACCGGCTCGAATACAATTAATTGCGGGGGATTTGCAAGCGGCAATTACATTGTAAAATTATCAGACCCTAATATGCAACTTAACAAACAGGTTCATATTGGAAATTGATTGATTTGGAATCGATAGCTTGAATATCGCTCGAAAACTAAAACAATGATTACCTAAGTAGAAAGTAAAAATTTGTCATATTTTGTTCAACTATTTTCACGAATAAAAAAAAATTACTACATTCGCCTTTATTATTAGTTAACCATTAATCTGTAAAAATGAAAAAATCATTTACAAACAAAGAAACAGTAAAAAAACTAGCGTCCTATTCTGCGTTGGCAGGAGCTTTTGTGCTCGTTAATACAGGCGCAAATGCACAGATCGTGTACACGGATGTTGATCCTGACGAAACAGTCGGTACAGGTGATTCTTACGATCTGGATATGAATAATGACGGAGATGTTGATTTCACGATCAATATGACCAGCATTACCATCCCAAGTTTATTCTACACTGTTGCTTACCACTCCGTTTATTATGATGCGGTGATCAACTTCATGAAAATCTATCCTACGAGCGGTAATGCTGTAAATGCTTACACACTTTCTACCTATTCCGGTGGAACAGTTGGATATGGTTATGCATTGAACGACGGTGAAGACATTGGACCTTCTGCTAACATGCTAGAAAATTCTACTCAATATTTGGGTGCTTATTTAGGAATTCTTGACTACCCGGCTCCCGGCGATATTTATTCATTCTCCAGCTTTGGTGAATGGCCAACTAAAGAAAGTAAATTCTTAGGCGTGCGTTTCGCTGCTGATGGAAACGATCATTATGGTTGGGTTAGAATTACTTGCGAAAATTTAGAGATCACTATCGAAGATTACGCTTATAACGGAACTCCCGATGGAGAAATAGGAGCAGGTGATATGCCAACAGCAATTGAAACAGTTCTTACTGACAATCAGTTAAGTGCTTACAGCTTCGGAAATACAATTAATGTTGTGGTTAAAGACATTACTTCTGATGCTACCGTTTCTGTTTTCAACACTACAGGACAAAAAGTATATCAAAACGGTCTGAATTTAAGTGGGATGCAAATTACACTTGATAATGCTGCCACCGGTAATTACACTTTACAAATTACCACTGCTGATAATGCAACTTACAGCAAACAGCTTTACATTCAGAATTAAATTTTTATAGATTATTGAAAAAAAACCTTCGAAGAAATTCGGAGGTTTTTTTTGCACCTTATAGCTACGCTCGGGCGCTGGGTCCCCGAACGCTGTGGATGGGTGATGTTAATACAACATGCTGAACGTTCGTCCTCCGAGGCCACAGTTCCTTCGGTAACACTGTGGGGACACGAAATCTCAGATTACATAAAACCCTTCCCTTCGGCTGTTCATTCCTGCATTCGTGGCATCCTTTTTTTGTCCACCATACGGATGAAAAAATTAGCCACGAACCCGCCTGCCAAAGTCGTCGGGCAGGTGCAGGAATAAAAAATAAATAAATAAAATTCAGAACACAAACAACACCTTCCTTTGGCTGTTCATTCGTGCATTCGTGGCAACCTTTTTTTTGCCCACCATACGGATGAAAAAATTAGCCACGAATGCAGGAATAAAAAATAAGTGAATAAATATCTGATTACAGAAAACCTCTCCCTTCGGCTGTTCATTCGTGCAACTACCGAAGTTGGTAGGCAGGTTCGTGGCAACCTTTTTTTGTGCCCATATTACGGATGAAAAAATTAGCCACGAATGCACGAATAAACAGCCAAAAGTAATAGATAATGTGGTTTTGAAAATAAAAATTCTTGTTTTCGAGGTCACTTTTTCAATCCAAATAATAGGGTAAAAAAAGAAAGCCGCGAATGAACGAATAAAAATATTTTATGTGGAAGGTATACTTCAAGGGAGCAGCATTATCCTTCGATGCCACAGAGCTCCTTCGGTAACTCTGTGAGGACACGCATGGGGCGACTCTTTGGAGACACGATATGTGGAGCCACACGAGGGAAGCACTTTCCAGCCACTCTCAGCGCGGTGTCCCCACAGTGTTGCACCATGTAGCAGGGTTCCCTCACTCGCTAAATGGCGAACGCTGTGGATGGGTGAATTAATACTACATGCTGAACGTTCGTCCTCCGAGGCCACAGTTCCTTCGGTAACACTGTGGGGACACGAAAATGATAATGAATAAATTTAATATTAACATGGGACATCGGGAGAATTGAAATATTAAATATCTTTGAAGAAGGAAGATTTGTCGCTTGCTCGTTTCTATGAAAGCTATTAAATTTGTTTTGACCTTATGTATTATTAATACTTGGCTTATCGGGCGTTCCCAAGTGATATTAACAGGTTATGTAATTGATGAATCGTATGCTTCTGTATTAGTAGGTGCAACAGTGCAAGATTGCAATAAATCTTACGGCACCACCACTGATGCGTTTGGATATTTTAAATTATTTGTTGATAGTTTGCCGGTTTGTCTTACGTTTTCTTACATTGGGTTTGAATCCAAAACGCTAAATATTAATGAAGCATCACAAATAAATTTAAATATTGCACTTAAGGGTATTACTTTAGACGCAGTAACAATATTAGGTTCCTCCCAAAACCCGGATGAACATATTAATGTTACGAATATTGCCGTAGAAAAATTAAAAGTAATACCATCAATAGCCGGAGAACCTGATTTAATGAAAGCACTGGCTATTGCTCCCGGAATTAGTACGGCTCAGGAAGGTTCATCGGTGCTTATTGTACGAGGAGGCAATCCGGAGCAAAACTTAATTTTATTTGACGAGATACCGATTTTTAATCCAAATCAACTTTTTGGATTTTTCTCAGCATTTAATCCTTCTGCAATAAGTAATATCAAAGTTTACAAAGGCGACTTTCCTGCAGAATTACCCGCAATGCATAAAAATAGTTAGAAAAGTGCCGTAGGCATGGCATATCGGTAGTACCCATGTAAAGTTGCGACCTAATGCCGTAGGCATAACATATTAAAAACGTAAAGGAAAGCGAAAATCTAAAAATGCATGTAAATTATTTTGAGAAGTAGCAATTGGAAGTTCCAAAATTAATAAATCGCATAAGTTTATAAATTTAATCCGTTGAATTATTTCTAACCTAATTAAATTAGCATAGAGGGCCTTAAAACAATGTGATGATGCAAATCTCAGTATCCGATGTGCATTGCAGTTGAATAAACTATTAAGAATTTGAATTCCATTTAAACCAATTGGAAAAATGGAATTAACAGTTTATTTTTCTTTAAAAATTTTAATAATGACCCGTTATTGCATGACATTGGTGATAAAAAAAAGGGATAAGAATTTCCCCTTACCCCTTTGAAAGCTATTTTAAAATATGCTTATTCTTTTTCCTTTTCTGCAGTTTCATCTGTTGCATCAACAATTGGCGTTTCTTCCTCTTTTGTTTCAACAACCGGTGTTTTTACTTCCGCTTCTACTGCTTTCTTTTCTGTTTTTCCGGAACCACGACGGCTGCGTTTTTTAGTTGCACCTTTTGGAGCCTTCAACATGTTTTCGTTATAGTCAACCAATTCGATAATACAAGTTTCTGCATTATCACCTGCTCTGTGTTCGGCAAGTTTCAGAATTCTTGTATAACCGCCATTGCGTGTTGCAACCTTAACGGAAATATTCACAAATAATTCGTTCACTGCTTCTTTACTTTGCAATTCAGAAAATACTTCACGGCGATTATGTGTGGTATCTTCTTTTGAACGGGTAATCATGGGTTCAATATATACCCTTAATTCTTTTGCCTTAGCCAAAGTAGTTTTAATACGTTTGTGCAAAAGTAACGACACACCCATGTTGCTCAACATTGCACTTCTGTGTGCATATTTCCTTCCGAGGTGATTTATTTTATTTCCGTGTCTCATTATACTTAATGTTTAATGATGTTGTAAAAACATCTTGATTAATCTTCTTCTAATTTAAATTTTGAAAGGTCCATTCCGAACTGTAAACCTTTATCTAAAACCATTGCTTCAATTTCCACTAACGATTTTTTTCCGAAGTTGCGGAACTTCAATAATTCGTTGGTATCGTATTTTACTAATTCAGAAAGTGAATTAATTTTAGCAGCTTTCAAACAATTGTAGGCACGCACCGAAAGATCTAAATCTTCCAAAGGTGTTTTTAATAATTTGCGGATATGTAAAGTATGCTCATCAACAACATTCACTTCTTTTTCACCACTGGTATGGAAGGTAATATTTTCATCCGTAACCAGCATTAAGTGTTGAATTAAAATTCTTGCTGCTTCCTTAATAGCGTCTTCCGGATGAATTGTTCCGTCTGTTTTAATTTCTACAACTAATTTTTCGTAATCCGTTTTTTGTTCAACACGTGTATTCTCGATGGTGTATTTTACATTCTTAATAGGCGTGTAAATTGCATCAATTGGAATAACACCGATTGCTTTATCAATGTTTTTATTTTCCTCTGCAGGTAAATATCCTCTTCCCTTTTGAATAGTAAGTTCTACATCCAATTTAACGAAAGGTTCCATTCTGCAAATCAAAAGATCAGGATTGGTAACACGAAAACTGTTTGTATGTTTTTCGATATCCCCTGCTCTGAATTCTTCTTTGTCTTTTAAAGAAATGAATATCTTTTCTACTGCATTTTCATCTCCCCCTATTTCCTTTTTTAAACGAACTTGCTTTAGATTCAATACAATCTCGGTGATATCTTCCATAACACCGTTGATGGTAGAAAACTCGTGATCAACACCGCTGATCTTTACCGATGAAATTGCAAATCCTTCCAATGAACTCAATAATACTCTGCGCAATGCATTTCCAATAGTAACACCAAAGCCCGGTTCCAAAGGTTTGAACTCGAAAGTTCCTTCAAAATCTGTTGCTTTTTGTAGGGTGATCTTATCAGGACGTTGAAATGAAAGTAATGCCATATTTTTTGGTGTTTTATATTATTTTTATTTTGAATATAATTCGACGATAAGTTGTTCCTTAATAGTTTCAGGAATCTGATCTCTTTCAGGATAACCCACAAAGGTTCCTTTCATTTGATTTGGATTCCATTCCAACCAGGGATATCTTTTTGAACTGCCTTGAGAAGTTGCTTCTTTTAGCCATTCGATATCTTTTGATTTTTCGCGGATGGTAATTACATCACCGGGACGTAAAGTGGATGACGGTGAATTACAAATTTCGCCGTTAACCTCAATATGTTTGTGATTTACCAACTGGCGTGCACCTCTGCGTGTTGGTGCAATACCTAAACGATAAACAGTATTGTCTAACCTTGCTTCCAGCAATTGCAATAATGCTTCCCCGGTTACACCTTTACGACGAGTTGCCTCTTCAAAAGTTTTACGGAATTGACGTTCCAATACACCGTAAGTATATTTTGCCTTTTGTTTTTCTTTAAGCTGTATGCCATACTCACTTGCACTTTTCTTTTTGCGAGTCTGACCGTGTTGGCCCGGAGCGTATTTACGCTTTTCAAATGCTTTGTCGTAACCAAAGATTGGTTCTCCGAAAGATCTTGATTTTTTTGTCCTGGGCCCTGTATACCTTGCCATTATTCTATTGAATTTTATTAATTAAAAACTATACTCTTCTCTTTTTTGGTGGACGACAACCATTGTGTGGCAACGGTGTAATATCCCTGATCATTGTTACTTCAATTCCTGAAGAAGCAATGGTGCGGATAGCCGACTCGCGTCCTGATCCGGGTCCTTTTACGAACACCTCTACTTTGCGTAAACCTGCATCGTATGCAACTTTTCCTGCATCAGATGTTGCAATTTGAGCAGCATAAGGCGTATTCTTTTTTGAACCTCTGAACCCTGCTTTACCGGCTGATGCCCAGGAAATTGTTTGTCCTGTCATATTGGTAAACGTAATGATCAGATTGTTGAAAGAAGCTAAGATATGCGCCTGTCCTTCGGCTTCTACCTTCACGATCCTCTTCTTTGCTGTCTTTTTTGCTGTTGTTGTTTTAGCCATTTTATATTAGATGATTGTATTAAAACTTACTTTAATTATCCTTTAGGTGCTTTCTTTTTATTCGCAACTGTCTTTTTCCTTCCTTTACGGGTTCTGGAATTCGTTCTTGTGCGTTGTCCCCTAACCGGTAAACCTTTACGATGACGAACACCTCTATAGCATCCGATATCCATTAAACGTTTAATGGCCAATTGCATTTCTGAACGCAGTGCACCTTCCACTTTCAATTCGTTGTTGATGTATGTGCGAATAGCATTGATCTCATCATCAGACCAATCTTTTACTTTTTTACTTTCGTCTACACTCGCAGATTGTAAAATCTTTTTAGAAGTAGTTAAACTAATTCCGTAGATGTAGGTAAGGCCAATTACGCCTCTTTTGTTTTTAGGTAAATCTATACCAGCAATCCTTGCCATATTATTTATTCAATAATTTAAAATGTTAACCTTGACGTTGTTTAAATTTAGGGTTCTTTTTGTTTATCACGTACAGCCTTCCCTTCCTTTTCACGATCTTACAATCGATGCTGCGTTTTTTAATTGATGGTTTTACTTTCATAATAGTGTTATTTATATCGGTATATAATTCTTCCTCTTGTTAAATCGTAGGGACTCATCTCTACGGTTACTTTATCGCCTGGTAATATTCGGATGTAATTCATCCTCATTTTACCTGAAATATGTGCAACTATTTCGTGTTCATTTTCCAACTTCACTCTGAACATTGCATTTGATAATGCGTCTGTTATTGTTCCGTCTTGTTTTATTAACCCTTGTTTCGACATTAATTAACTGTTTCTTTTTCCTGATATAAGTTCTTGTTGCTTCTCACTGCCTTTTCAATATTGTCAAAACTGGAAAGGATATCTGCTGCTCCTGTTGTAATTGCGATAGTATGTTCAAAATGACAGGATATTTTTCTGTCCTTCGTTCTTATCGTCCAACCATCGTTTTCCTGAACAACATTTTTTGTTCCCAGATTTATCATTGGTTCTATTGCGATCACCAATCCTTCCTGCAATTTGGGTCCTTTTCCCCTGCTGCCAAAATTTGGCACTTCAGGTTCTTCGTGTAAACTTTTTCCCAATCCGTGTCCAACCAATTCTCTCACCACTCCGTAATTGTGATATTGTTCTGCATAATTTTGAATTGCATAACTGATATCTCCAATTCTATTTCCCGGCACTGCCAATTCAATGCCTTTAAATACACATTCTTTGGTAACTCTCGCCAGATTAACTGCATCAAGCGTAACCTCACCAATTAAAAATGTAAAAGCAGAATCGCCGTGGAATCCATTTTTAAATACTCCGCAATCAACCGACACCACATCACCTTCTTTAATTTCATTTTTAGAAGGAATTCCGTGAACAACCATATCGTTTACAGAAATACACAGTGTGTTTGGAAAACCCCTATATCCTAAAAACGAAGGTTTTGCACCGTTATCTCTGATAAATTCTTCCGCCTTATTGTCGAGCTCAAGAGTTGTTATCCCCGGTTTGATGATGTCGGCTATCAAAGCCAACGTATCTGAAACAAGCAAAGAACTTTTTCTGATGAGTTCAACCTCATCTTTTGTTTTATAATATATCATCCCTGTTGAATGCTTACTGGTCCGGATGAACGGCCTTTAATACGTCCCGACTTCATCAAACCGTCGTAATGACGCATTAACAGGTGACTTTCAATTTGTTGTAATGTATCCAATACTACCCCAACCATGATCAATAGTGATGTTCCACCAAAAAACTGTGCAAAGGATGGATCAACACCAAAAACCCTTGAAAAAACCGGCATCACTGCAATTAATGCAAGAAATATTGATCCCGGTAAGGTTACCCTTGATAAAACGTTATCAATAAATTCAGCTGTCTTTTTTCCCGGTTTAACTCCCGGAATAAATCCACCATTTTTTTTAAGATCATCCGCCATTTGCGTTGGATTAATAATGATCGCTGTATAGAAATAAGTGAAAATAACAATCAGGAAACCATAGATTAGATTATATCCCCAACTTTGGAAATCGTTTAACATTACCAAAGTAGATGAATTTTGCCAATCGGGATTGATCTGTGCAAAGATTCCAGGAATGAACATCAATGCCTGCGCAAAGATGATTGGCATTACACCTGCTGCATTTATTTTTAAAGGGATATATTGACGAACTCCGCCATATTGTCTTGATCCTACTACTCGTTTTGCATATTGAACCGGAATTCTCCTGGTTCCCTGCACTAAAAGTATTACACCCATAATAATCAAAACCATAAAAGCAATCTCCAATACAAATGGAATAAAACCACCTCCACCATCAGCACCTCTGTGTGTAATTTCATTTAATAAAGCGGCTGGCAAACCGGCGATGATGCCCACCATAATGAGCATGGAGATACCGTTTCCTATGCCTTTATCGGTGATTCGTTCTCCCATCCACATGGTAAATAAAGTTCCACCTGTTAGAATGATCACACAAATAAACCAAAAAAGGCCTGTTGGCGCCACTATAAAATCTACATTTTGCGCTAGATTATTCAAATATGCAAAATATCCTGATGCTTGAAGCGCTGTAACTACTACAGTTAAGTAGCGTGTATATTGGTTCATCTTCCGGCGACCGCTTTCGCCTTCTTTCTGCATTCTTGCAAAATAGGGAACGGCAATTGCCAAAAGTTGCATGGCGATAGATGCAGAGATATAAGGCATAATACCCAGCGCAAAAACGGATGCGCGGCTAAATCCTCCTCCTGCAAATAAATTGATCAGACCTAACAGACCACTATCGCCGTCAATATTTGCTGCCTGATTGTACAATGCAGCATCAATACCGGGCAGCATTACATAAGAGCCAAACCGATAAAGGAAAATTAATCCGATAGTATATAACAATCTTTTTTTGAGATCTTCAATACTCCAGATGTTCTTTAATGTTTGAATAAATTTTTTCATGGGTTACCCTATCACATTTATTGTTCCACCGGCTTCTTCAACTGCTTTTTTAGCAGTTTCGCTGTGTGCGTGTGCCCAAATTTCTACTTTTGCTTTTAACTCACCTCTTCCGAGAACTTTCAAACGTTCATCCGATTTAAGGATTCTTTTTGCTCTTAATACATCCTCATCAAATCTTGTGATCTCATATTTTTCAACCAAACTTTGAATTTGATCGAGATTTAAAGTCACATATTTAACTTCAAAATTCTTATTGTTGAAACCGCGTTTTGGTAAACGGCGTTGTAAAGGCATTTGTCCACCTTCATGACCTCTTTTTCTGGAGTATCCTGAACGTGATCCTGCGCCTTTAAATCCTCTTTTCGAAGTTTCGCCCCAGCCGGAACCTTGTCCGCGACCTATACGGTGGCGTTTTTTGATCGAGCCGTCTGCCGGTTTTAAGTTTGATAAATCCATTTTAAATATTTTCTACTTTTACTAAATGTTGAACTGCTTTCACCATACCCAATATTTGTGGAGTTGCTTCCACTTCAATTGTTTGATGCATTCTTCTTAAACCTAAAGCCTTCATTGTTGCTTTCTGTCTTTTAGGTCTGTCGGTTGTACTTCTTACTGAAGTTACTTTTATCTTGCTCATACCGGTATTAATTATTAAATACTTTTTTTAATGATGTATTCCTTTGTTGAGATATGGTCATTGGATTTCTTAAATGTGCTAAAGCATCTAAAGTTGCTTTTACCACATTATGCGGGTTGGATGATCCTAATGATTTTGCCAATACGTCAGTAACACCTGCACTTTCCAATACTGCACGCATTGCACCACCTGCAATTACACCTGTTCCGTGCGCCGCTGGTTTTATCATCACTTTTCCTGCTCCAAATTTTCCATGCTGCTCATGTGGAATGGTTCCTTTAAAGATCGGCACTTTGATAAGGTTCTTTTTTGCATCATCAATTCCTTTTTGAATTGCTTCAGTAACCTCACGCGCTTTTCCTAAACCGTGACCAACAATTCCGTTTCCGTCGCCAACTACCACCAATGCTGAAAAACTGAAAGTTCTTCCTCCTTTGGTAACTTTAGCTACGCGCTGAATTCCAACGATCTTTTCCTTTAAATCGAGCTCACTTGCTCTTACTCTTTGTATTTCTTTATTAATTGCCATATTGAAAATTCTTATTTAGAATTGAAGACCTCCTTCACGGGCACCTTCTGCTAAAGATTTAATTCTTCCATGATATAAATTACCACCTCTGTCGAACGTAACCACGGTAATGCCTAATTCAACTGCTCTTTCTGCTAATAATTTACCAACGGTTTTCGCCTTTTCTGATTTAGCTCCTGTTAAGGATTTACCTTGTTTGTCGGTGGTTGACGCTGAACAAAGTGTATGTCCTGCTACATCATCAATCAATTGAGCATACATTTCTTTGTTGCTTCTGTATACTGCTAATCTTGGACGCTCAGCCGTTCCTGCAACTTTTTTGCGGACACGATAGCGAATTTTTTGTCTTCTTACTGATTTTTTTGATAACATAACTAATACTTTTATTTACCTGCAGTTTTACCTGCTTTGCGACGCAATACTTCGTCAGAATATTTAATACCTTTTCCTTTATATGGTTCAGGGCTGCGGAATGATCTGATTTTTGCAGCAATTGCTCCTAATAATTGTTTATCGTTGCTTTCTAAAATGATAGTTGGATTTTTTCCTTTTTCAGTAACCGTTGCAAGTTTTACTTCCTTCGGTATCATCATGATAATTGGATGTGAATATCCCACAGAAACTTCTAAAACTTGTCCCTGACTGGATGCACGGTAACCTACCCCAACTAATTCCAATTCCTTTTTGAAACCTTCTTCAATTCCTTTCACCATATTGCCAATAAGTGCGCGGTACAAACCATGCATAGCCTTATGTCTTTTTTGTTCAGTAGGGCGCTCAAGAGTAACTGTGCTTCCATCAATTTTAATGGTAATATCGGCATCTACCTTTAGCGATAACTCCCCTCTTTTACCTTTCACTGTAACCAGATTATTTTCTGAAACAGCTATTGTAATACCTGCGGGTAATTGAATTGGTAACTTTCCTATTCGTGACATTTTATTTTCTTTCTGTGTTTATTAATAAATGTAACATAAAACTTCGCCGCCGATATTCTGACGTTTAGCATCTTTTTCGGTCATAACACCCTTTGAGGTAGATACGATCGCCAGACCTAATCCACTTAATACTCTTGGCATTGCATCAACACCGGCATATTTTCTTAACCCCGGTTTACTTACGCGGGTTAAACCTTTTATGGCCGGTGCTTTTGTAACAGGGTCATATTTAAGCGCTATTTTAATACTGCCCTGAGGACCTTCTGTTTCAAATTTATATTTGAATATAAAGCCATGCTCATACAAAATTTCTGTCAGGCGCTTTTTCATATTTGATGCTGGCACCTCCACAATTCTGTGATTCGCTTTTTGAGCATTTCTGATTCTGGTCAGAAAATCGGCTATCGGATCTGTAACGTTCATTTGTTGTTTACTTTTTAATTATTACCAACTTGCTTTAGTCATTCCCGGAATTCTGCCATATAAGGCAAGATCGCGGAGTTTAATTCTTGAAATTCCCAGATCACGCACATATCCCCTCGGACGACCGGTTAATTTACAACGGTTGCGGTATCTCACTTGGGAAGAATTACGCGGGAGTTTATCCAACTCTTCCCATCTTCCTTCCGCTTTTAGTTGTTTGCGACGATCAGCATATTTTTCAATCATATGCTCGCGTTTGATATTTCTTGCTACTACTGAAATTTTTGACATAATATCTTTTTATGCTTTGCGGAATGGAATTCCTAATGCTTTTAATAATTCATATGCTTCGGCATCAGTTTTTGCAGTTGTTACAAAAGTGATGTCCATACCAGTTACTCTTGTTATTTTGTCGATATCGATCTCCGGGAAAATGAGTTGTTCCGTTATTCCCAAAGTAAAATTTCCTCTACCGTCAAAACTCTTATTATTTACTCCTTTGAAATCGCGAACTCGCGGTAAACCAACGGAAATTAATCTGTCGAGAAACTCATACATATTATTTCCTCTCAGCGTTACTTTGATACCAATAGGTGTATTGGAACGCAATTTAAAGTTCGAAATATCTTTTTTCGATACTGTTGCAACGCATTTCTGACCTGTTATTCTTGTCAGCTCATCCAATGCAACATCAATGATCTTCTTGTCTTGAGTAGCAGCACCCAAACCCTGATTGATCGCTATTTTTAGCAATTTAGGAATTTGCATCGTGCTTTTGTACTTGTACTTTTCCTGAAGATCTTTAGAGATCTCTTTGTTGTACTTTTGTTTAAGACGTGGAGTTCTAGTTTCCATTATTTAATAATTTCTCCGGATTTTTTTGAATATCTAACCATTTTACCGTTCTCGATCTTGCGGCTGATGCGCACGCCTTTTCCACTTTTTGGATCTACAACCAGAACGTTACTGATGTGAATAGGTGCTTCTTTTTTAATAATGCCGCCATTCGGGTATTGTTGTGTTGGACGAGTATGTTTCGATACGATATTAACACCTTCTACCATTACACGGGCTTTATCGTAATTAACTTCAATTACGCGGCCTTTTTTGCCTTTATCGTCACCGGTAATAACCTGAACCATATCATTTTTTTTAACATGATATTTAGGTTTGAACCTACCGGTGAAAACTACTTCTTTCTTTTTCATAATTATAAAACTTCAGGTGCCAATGACACGATTTTCATAAATTGTTTATCTCTTAATTCGCGGGCTACCGGTCCAAAAATTCTTGTTCCTCTTGGCTCGTCGGCTGCATTTAATAATACACAGGCATTATCATCAAAACGAATATAAGAACCGTCTTTACGACGAACTTCTTTATGGGTTCTCACTACCACTGCTGTAGCTACTGTTCCCTTTTTAATACCACCACCCGGTAAAGCATCTTTAACGGTAACGATGATCTTATCTCCGAGTGAAGCGTATCTTCTTCTCGTGCTTCCCAAAACGCGTATGCATAATACCTCGCGGGCACCGCTATTGTCAGCTACTTTAAGTCTTGATTCTTGTTGGATCATTTTATTTAGCTCTTTCGACTACGTCAATTAATCTCCATCTTTTGAGTTTGCTCAAAGGACGGGTTTCCATTATTTTTACTTTATCACCCACTTTAGCATCATTGGTCTCATCATGAGCATGATACTTCTTGGTCTTTTTAAGGTATTTACCATATTTGGTGTGCATGATCTTTCTTACCACCGCAACAGTAATGGATTTTTGCATTTTGTTGCTTGTTACCACACCGGTAATTGTTCTTCTTAGATTTCTAATTTGTTGTTCCATCCTGGTTTATTATTTATTTGGCGGAAACCAATTCTCGTTTTCTGGCTTCAGTTTTAATTCTCGCAATTTCTCTGCGGAGATAACGAAGCTGAGCCGGATTATCAATTGGGTTCACTGCATGATTAAAACGCAATTTCACCATGCGTTCGTTGTCGTCATGAAGCCTTTGTTTAAGGTCTTCATTACTCAACTGGTTTAAATCTTCTTTTTTTAACTTAGCCATTTGCCAAAGCTTTAATTATTTATGAAACGTAGTCTCTGCGAACTACAAATTTTGTTTTTACCGGTAATTTACCTGCTGCAAGCCTCATTGCTTCCTGTGCTGTTTCAAGTGGAACTCCATCTGCTTCAAACATGATCCTTCCGGGTTGAACAACAGCCACCCAATATTCAGGGCTACCCTTTCCTTTACCCATACGAACCTCTGCAGGTTTTTTGGTGATAGGTTTATCGGGAAATATATTGATCCACACCTGACCTTCACGTTTTAAATGGCGGGTTAATGCAACCCTTGCTGCTTCTATCTGACGATCAGTTATCCAACCTTCTTCCAGTGTTTTTAAACCGAAAGAACCTGCTGATAATTGACTGCCTCTTTTAGCATTGCCCTTTATCTTGCCCTTAAACGTTTTCCTATGTTTTACTTTTTTTGGCGCTAACATGATTTTTATTTTTACCTTTTATTATTCGTAGGTCTTCTTCTTTTGTTATTGCGATCTTTTTCCTGTTGTAAGCCAATATTTGGTTGTAAATCTCTTTTTCCAAGAACTTCTCCTTTACAGATCCAAACCTTAACTCCTAACTTACCATAAACAGTAAGTGCTTCTTTCCAAGCGTAATCAATATCTGCACGGAATGTATGCAATGGAACACGACCTTGTTTGTATTCTTCTGATCGAGCCATCTCCGCACCATTCAACCTTCCACTCACTCTTATCTTAACACCTTCCGCTCCCATTCTCATGGTAGAAGCAATTGCCATTTTAATTGCTCTTCTGAAATTGATACGTGCTTCTAACTGACGTGCTATGGTTTCTCCAACAATATTTGCATCCAATTCGGGGCGACGGATCTCTACGATATTAATCTGCACATCTTTTTGAGTGATCTTTTTCAATTCTTCCTTCACCTTGTCAACTTCTCCACCACCTTTTCCGATAATGATACCGGGTCTTGAGGTATGGATAGTTACCGTAATTCTATTAAGTGTTCTTTCGATAACTATTTTTGAAATTCCACCTTTTGATATCCTGGCATTCAGGTATTCGCGAATTTTTTCATCCTCGATCAACTTTTCTGCCATGGTTTTTCCACCATACCAGTTGCTGTCCCATCCTCGGATGATACCTAGTCGATTACCTATTGGATTACATTTTTGTCCCATTCGAATTCTTTATATTTTATTCCTTGGTTTCTTTTGTTTCTGCAGATGCTGCATTTCTAGATGCAACTTTTACAGTAATATGATTTGTGCGTTTGCGTATTCTGTATGCTCTTCCGTGTGGTGCAGGCTGAAATCTGCGCATTGTTTTCCCTGCGTCAACAAAACATTCCTTAACATACAAATTACTGTCGGCAGCATCCTGTTCAAATTTTTGCTCCCAATTTTTGATTGCACTTCTCAGCACTTTTTCTACCGGTGCTGCAGATTTTTTATCCGTATATTTTAGAATATTGAGGGCTTTGTCAATATCCAAACCCCTGATAACATCAACAACATATCTCGCTTTACGAGGCGAACCTGCATTGTTGTTGGTTCTTGGGTTATTAATAAGTTTTGCTACTGCTTCCATACTTTATTTTATTAACGCTTAGCGGTATGTGATTTAAAGTTTCTTGTTGGTGAAAATTCACCCAATTTATGTCCTACCATGTTTTCAGACACAAACACCGGTATGAATTTGTTTCCGTTGTGTACTGCGAATGTATGACCAACCATATCAGGAATGATAGTAGAGCGGCGTGACCAGGTTTTAACCACGGTTTTTTTGCTCGTGTCATTCAACTTCTCCACTTTCGCGGCGAGGTTATGATCAACGTAGGGTCCTTTTTTTATCGAACGTGCCATTAACTATTGATTATTTTTTACGTCTGCTGATGATGAACTTAGTTGTTGTTTTCTTAGGATGACGGGTTTTCATTCCTTTAGAGAATTTACCATTGCGCGATCTTGGATGTCCTCCGGATGCACGACCTTCCCCACCACCCATCGGGTGATCTACAGGGTTCATTGCAACTCCTCTTACACGAGGACGGGTTCCTTTCCATCTACTGCGGCCAGCCTTTCCTGATTGTTGCAGGTTGTGATCGGGATTTGACACCGAACCCACTGTTGCAACACAGCTATCTAAAATCATCCTGGTTTCGCCGGAAGGCATACGCACTATAACGTATTTACCCTCTTTTGCCGATAACTGAGCCCAGCTTCCTGCGCTTCTTGCTATCATTCCGCCTTTACCCGGATACATTTCAATGTTGTGAATAATAGTTCCCAATGGAATATTGCGCAACATCAAAGTGTTTCCCAATTCCGGTGCAGAGTTTTCACCGGATTCTACCGTTTGTCCAACTTGCAAACCATTTGGTGCAATAATGTATCGCTTCTCCCCATCAGCATAACTTAATAAAGCTATGAATGCACTGCGATTCGGATCGTATTCAATTGTTTTTACTGTTGCCGGAACATTGTGTTTATCCCGTTTAAAATCAATTATACGATATCTCTTCTTGTGACCGCCACCAATGTAGCGCATCGTCATGTTTCCTGAACTATTACGTCCACCCGTCTTTTTAAACGGCGCGGTCAAACTCTTTTCAGGTACATCAGTGGTAAGTTCAGTATAAGCGTTGCCTATTCTAAATCGTGTACCTGGTGTAACCGGATTATATTTCTTTAATGCCATCTTTCAGATTAAATTGTGCTGAAAAAATCAATTGTTTCGCCTTTTTTTAGAGTGATGTATGCTTTCTTCATACGTCCTTTGGTGCCCTGACTGATGCCGAACGGAGTTCTTTTCCAGCCGAATTTACCATTGTCGGTAATCGTTCTTACATGCTCTACACTAACACCGTAGTTTTTTTCCACGGCATTTTTGATCTCTATTTTATTGGCATCCATACCCACTACAAAACCATAAGTGCCATTTGCTTCTGTAAGCTTGGTGGTCTTTTCGGTGATGAGCGGTTTGATTAATATTCTCTTTGCCATTTTCCTAATTTTAATTGTTCTCTGCCATTTGGTTAAGCATATTAACCGTGCTTTCTGATAATACGATGCACTGTGCATTCATTATCGTGTAAGTATTCAGGTCAATTGCTTTTGCTGTGTCAGTTTTAGGCAAATTGCGCACTGATAACTTTACATTGTTATTTTCAACATCACCCATGATCAACAAGGTTTTTTTACCCGCAACTCCAATATTGCTTAGTATTTTGCTGAATTCTTTTGTTTTTGGCGTGTCTAAAGTGAAATCTTCCACTACAACAATTCCGTTTTGTTTTGCTTTATAGGATAATGCAGAACGTCTCGCTAATTCCTTCACCTTGCGGTTAAGTTTAAAGCTGTAATCTCTAGGACGTGGGCCAAATATGGTTCCACCACCGTGAAATAACGGACTTTTTATAGATCCTTTTCTGGAACCACCTGTTCCTTTTTGGCGATGCAGTTTTCTTGTTGAACCTGCAGTTTCTCCTTTGTCTCTTGCCTTGTGAGTACCTTGACGCTGATTTGCCAGGTATTGTTTTACAGCAAGATAAATGGCGTGGTCGTTAGGTTCGATGCCGAAGATATCCTCATTCAGCTCCACCGCTTTACCTGTTTTTTCGCCTGATATTTTTACAATGTCGACTTTCATGTTATCTCTCTATTATTACGTAAGATCCTTTACTTCCCGGAACCGATCCGTTTAACAGTATTAGATTCTTGTCAGAAATAATTTTTGCTATTTTGATGTTGCGCATTTTAACGGTGTCGCTTCCCATGTGACCGGCCATTTTCATTCCTTTGAAAACTCTGGAAGGATATGAAGAGGACCCGATGGAACCCGGTGCGCGGTGACGATCGTGCTGACCGTGTGTGCGCATACCAACTCCACTAAAATTGTGGCGTTTAACTACACCCTGAAAACCTTTTCCTTTTGAAGTACTAACAACACTCACTTTTTCTCCTTCTGTAAAAATGTCGCAGGTAATATTATCCCCTACATTTTTATCCAGATCAAAATTGCGGAACTCTTTTATCTTGCGCATGTGTTTTGCGTTCGATTTTTTGAAGTGACCGGCTTGAGCCTTATTAGAATTTCTTTCTTTCATTTCATCAAAACCTAACTGAACAGCACTATAGCCATCCGTATCATCAGTTTTCTTTTGCACAACTACGCATGGTCCCGCTTCAATTACGGTGCAGGAAATTACTTTCCCTTCCTCACCGAAGTAATGCGTCATGCCTATTTTTTTTCCTATGATCCCTTTCATTGTCCGGTGCTTTTAGATTTTAATTTCCACTTCTACTCCACTTGGCAACTCAAGTTTCTGAAGTGCATCAACTGTTTTATTTGTTGCGCTGTAAATATCTAGCAACCTTTTATAGGTGCACATTTGGAACTGCTCACGCGCTTTTTTATTTACGTGTGGTGAACGCAATACGGTATAAATCTTTTTCTGCGTTGGAAGCGGAATTGGTCCCGTTACAACTGCTCCGGTATTGCGAACTGTCTTTACGATCTTCTCGGCAGTTTTATCTACCAGAGTATGGTCAAAAGATTTCAGTTTCATTCTTATTTTATAGGTCATACTATTGTATTCTAATTTATTATCCTACTGATACTTTTCCTTTTGTTTTAGCAATTACCTCTTCTGCTACAGATGTTGGAGCAGGAGCGAAATGCGAGAATTCAAGAATGGATGTTGCACGTCCTGAAGTAATCGTTCTCAGTTGTGTTACATATCCAAACATTTCACTCAATGGAACTTTTGCTTTGATAACGGTTGCATTGTTCTTATTGTCGAAACCTTCAATCATTCCTCTTCTTCTGTTCAAGTCACCAATTACATCACCCATATGATCTTCCGGAGTAATTACTTCCAGTTTCATGATAGGTTCCAATAATTGTGGTCCTGCGTGTTTACCTGAATCGCGGAAAGCGATCTTGGCAGCCATTTCGAAAGAAAATGCATCGGAGTCAACTGCGTGGAACGAACCATCGAACAAACGTACTTTCATACTGTCAATCTGATATCCGGCCAATACGCCTGTGTTCATTGCTTCTTTAAATCCTTTTTCTACGGAAGGAATATATTCACGTGGAATAGATCCTCCGAAAATGTCGTTCACGAATTGCAAACCAACATGACCTTCATCTGCAGGTCCGATTTCAAATTGGATATCAGCGAATTTACCGCGACCACCAGTTTGTTTCTTGTACGTTTCTCTGTGTTTGATCGTTTTGGTGAAAGATTCTTTATAAGCTACCTCAGGAGCACCCTGATTTACTTCAATTTTGAATTCACGTTTCAAACGGTCAACTATAATCTCTAAGTGTAACTCACCCATTCCACGCACAACAGTTTGACCTGTTTCTTCGTCGAACATCACCTTAAATGTTGGATCCTCTTCCGCTAATTTGGAAAGAGCCATACCTAATTTATCCACTTCCGCCTGCACTTTAGGTTCAATTGCCAATCCGATAACCGGATCAGGGAATTTTATGCTTTCTAATGCAATAGGATGGTCTTCGTCGCATAAAGTATCCCCTGTTCTGATATCCTTAAAACCAACTGCTGCTCCAATATCACCTGCTTCAATGGTATCGAGTGGGTTTTGTTTATTGGCATGCATTTGAAGGATACGGGAAATACGTTCTTTTTTACCTGTGCGCACATTCAATACATAAGAACCGGCATCTAACTTACCGGCATAAACCCGGAAGAATGCCAAACGACCAACAAATGGATCGGTCATAATCTTAAACGCAAGTGCTGTAAAAGGTTCTTTTACATCAGGTTTGCGGAATACTTCCTCTTCTGTATCAGGATTGATACCCTTAACACCATCAATATCTAAAGGAGAAGGGAGGTAACGCACAACAGCGTCCAGCATAAACTGAACACCTTTATTTTTAAATGCAGAACCACAAAGCATAGGAATGATAGCAATATCAATAGTTGCCTTGCGAATAGCAGTAATTAATTCAGCTTCTGTAATAGATTCCGGATTGTCGAAATATTTTTCCAGTAAAGCATCATCGTATTCGGCAACTGCTTCAACAAGATGATTTCTGTATTCGATAACCAGGTCCTTCATATCTTCCGGAATTGGAACTTCCTTATAGGTCATACCCTGTGTATCATCATCCCAAACAATTGCTTTGTTTGTAATAAGATCTACAATACCAATAAAAGTTTCTTCCGCACCAATAGGTAATACAAGAGGAACCGGATTAGCACCCAACATTTCTTTCACTTGTTTTACAACCTCAAGAAAATCGGCACCAGCGCGGTCCATTTTATTAACAAAACCCATACGTGGAACGCGGTAACGGTTAGCCTGGCGCCAAACTGTTTCTGATTGTGGTTCAACACCACCAACAGCACAGAATAATGCTACCACACCATCCAATACGCGCAACGAACGTTCCACCTCAACAGTAAAGTCAACGTGGCCCGGTGTATCAATAATGTTTACTTTGTAATCTTCGTTTTTGTATTTCCAATGTGTTGTTGTTGCAGCGGAAGTAATCGTGATACCACGTTCTTTCTCCTGTTCCATCCAGTCCATTGTTGCAGCTCCATCGTGAACCTCACCAATTTTGTGGGTAACACCTGTATAAAACAAAATACGCTCTGTTGTTGTCGTTTTACCGGCATCAATATGGGCTGCTATCCCAATGTTACGAGTGTATTTTAAATCTCTTGCCATTTAATTATTCCTTTTCTATTATGATTTAAAGTGAGCAAAAGCCTTGTTAGCTTCCGCCATTTTATGAACGTCTTCTTTCTTTTTCATTGTTGCGCCTTCTCCTTTAGCTGCTGCAACAATTTCTGCTGCTAATTTTTCAGCCATTGATTTTCCACTGCGTCTGCGGCTGTATTGTATCAACCATTTCATAGAAAGGGATACTTTGCGATCAGGGCGAATTTCCGTTGGTATCTGGAAGTTAGCTCCACCAATACGGCGGCTTTTCACCTCAACTCCCGGAGTAACATTACTCAAAGCTTTTTTCCAAACTTCGTATCCGCTTTCACCGGTTTGTTTTTCAACAAGATCCAATGCATCGTAGAAAATACCGAAGGTGATACTTTTTTTGCCTTGCCACATCATCATATTTACAAACCTGGTAACCACCGCGTCGTTGAACTTCGGGTCTAAGGGTAAATATCTTTTTTTAGGTTTTAGCTTACGCATTTATATTAGTTTCAATTTTTAATCAATTATTTCTTTTTAGCTACTGCTGCAACTGCTCCTGCCTTCGGACGTTTAGTTCCGTATTTAGAGCGGCTTTTTCTGCGGTTGTTCACACCGGCAGTATCCAATGCACCGCGAACAATATGGTAACGAACACCGGGAAGGTCTTTCACCCTGCCACCGCGTATCAACACGATAGAGTGTTCCTGCAGGTTATGTCCTTCACCCGGAATGTAGGCAATAATCTCTGTTTGATTGGTTAAGCGAACTTTGGCAACTTTTCGAAGTGCGGAGTTTGGTTTCTTAGGGGTAGTAGTATATACCCTTGTGCAAACACCACGCTTTTGAGGGCATGAGTCAAGTGCACGGCTCTTACTGGGACTTTTTATAATTTCCCTTCCTTTGCGAACTAACTGTTGTATTGTAGGCATTCTAGCTTTTTACCTTTGATTTTAAAATTTTCGGGCTGCAAAAATAGGAAGAAGGAGCGATATTCACAAAGGTATGTGCACAATTCCCGAAAGAAAGTGCAGGTAAGCCATTGCGAACTTTATCGGGGTTCACGCCCTTAATTCTACCTGCGGCCGTTTTTTAATAACGGTTCCGTTTTTTGATTAAACGGGCTGCAAAGGTAAATATTCTGTTTCTGATATGCAAGGTACGGGTGAAAATAAATTGGAAATTGAGCTGTAGAGGGTGTTTTATCAGGAAATAAGATGCAATTGGAGGGCAAACGCAGAAAACTGTATTCGAAGAGGTGATGGCATTTAGGCTTGAATTGCTTTCAGAAGCTGGCCTATTCATTTATGCTGATGTATGGAGCTTATTTTGATGATTTTTCTGAAGAGGAAGATGAAAATGCTGCATTTATAGCTTTATGGGATAAGGATATGAACAATTTATGGTCAACCTACTTAGGTGATGATGCCTGGAGTAGAGCCGCCGGTGCAAATGTTTTTGAGTATGGAGCCCGAAGAGAATTATATGTTGTCGGTTCTGTGGGATACAATGACGCTACCCATACCTTTAGACCAATATGTAATGACGATTTACCTGATGCATATTTTGAGCCAGAGAGTAATACAAGTTGTTATTCACAATATGATGGTTATATTACTGCATTTGATTTAAGTATCTTCGAACCAATATTAGTTGGTGTAACAGAACCAAATTCACAAAATAATATAATGATGTTTCCTAATCCATCATTTGGGCAATTAAACATTGTAAGTGATGGAGAGCTAGATAATATTATAGTTTACGATATGCTCGGACATTCAGTATTAAATATTTTTGATATCAATCAGAATTTTTTACAACTTGAGGTAAGCTTTCTTTCCCCCGGCTGCTATGCGATTTCCCCTTCACTTCCGCCATTTGAAATTGATTTTTTAACAAATGAAATAGGGTTTGTTTGCGGAAGACTGGAGGCTGCAGAAGGTACAACTGTATTCAAAACAATTGACGGCGGATATAATTGGTATACCAATGAAAATATGTATGGGCCGGTAATTGAAATGACTTTCCCTTCCATAAACATAGGTTATGGAATAGGAGATGAAAGCAGAATTTGGAAAACTATAGATTCAGGGGAAAGTTGGAATATGCTTACATTTGATTTTGATGGTTATGATATTGTTGACGGTAATCTTATTTTGAGGAACGTGTATTTTTTTAATGATACAATTGGATATTTGGAGGTTGGTTTTATATATCCGGATTTTACAGAAGGAATATTTATTTATAGGACAAATGACGGTGGAAACATCTGGTATAAAACCGAGATTAATCATGACGAATTTGATGGCATAAATTCCATATGGTGTACGTCAGCAGATACGCGCTATGCTGTGGGTTGTTTGGAAGTTTATAAAACCACTAATGGTGGCGGAATTGATTCACCAACTTCCATAAAGACTATAGACAAACAGAATGGCTATGTTATGTTTCCTAATCCATCAAACAATTCAATTACTATTAATTTTGAATTACCACAACAAATGATACAAATTAATACATTCAATTATCTCGGAGAAGAAATTGATCTGTATTTTGACCTTTCCAACAAAGCAGATATTAGCACCTTGCCGAATGGAATATACTTAACTGAAATAATTACAGCAATTGGTAAAATTTCATGTAGGTGGGTAAAAGTATAAACTCTCTGAAAATTGTAATATTGAATCCCTTTAGGAGAATATTCCGTTTGTATAACCATTAAAATGAAAAATTATTTGTGAAAGATATATTTTCGCTTGGTTCGGGGGCTATATTTTTTAAACTAGGAAAATTATTCAGCTAAGATAACGAAGTCATATTGATAAACTTTTCCAAGTACCTTGCATTTATCATGATGGCCATCAGCATCACCGGTTTCCAATGGTTGTAATAATGCTGTATTCATTGCCATTATGTTACCATTGTAGAGACTATTTCCAACTCCATTAAAATGTGCTGTATGTTTCAAAGCATGTTAATAAAAATAAAATATTAAGGTAACTACATTTTTATTGTATTAACCCAATATTGTATTATTAAATTTTTTTGTGTGTAAAATGTGTACTTAATAGCACACTCCGTTATCAAATCCTTAAATGTATTTCATTTAATAATTGCATAACAATGGCGCTGGAATTTTGCATCAATTATTTCACAAATTAATCAATTAAAACCATTTTTATGATCAAAAAAAATCACTTTTTTTTATTGTTGTTTGGGTTTGCGATGTTATTTCAAAAAACATACGCACAAACAGCATTTACGCCCGGCAACATCGTTGTTTATCGGGTAGGGAGTGGAGTAGGCTCTTTGGTAAATACAGGAAATGCTGTGTTTATGGATGAGTATACTACTGCAGGCGTTCTTGTTCAATCTGTTGCATTACCTACTGCTGTTAGTGGTGCTGATAAAAGGCTTATTGCCAGTGGAACTGCAACCTCAGAAGGCGGTTTAGCGAGATCGGCAGACGGTAGTTGTTTATTACTTACCGGATACGATGCAACACCTGGTGGTGCAACTTCATTAAGCGGAACTACTGCAGCATCGGTAAATCGTGTTGTTGGTATTGTATATGCAAATGGAACGGTTGATACCAAAACTGCACTAACAGATTTTGCTTCAGCAAATAACCCAAGATCAGCAATTTCTTCCAATGGTACCGATATTTGGGTAACAGGTGGCGCCGGTGGTGTTCGTTATACTACCGCAGCAAGTACTACCTCCAGCGATCTTTCCAGTGCAACACTTGCGAATTTGCGTGTTGTTCAAATTTTCGACAATCAATTGTATTTCTCCACAGCAAGTGGAACTACCTATAGAATAGGTACGGTTGGAACAGGTTTACCTACAAGCGGATTACAAACGCTTACACATTTAACCGGAATCCCAAATACAACCGGTTCGCCTTATGGCTATTTTATGGCTGACCTTGATGGTGTTCCCGGTGTTGATGTTATTTACGTTGCGGATGATGGCGCAAATGCTTTAAGAAAATATTCGTTAGTAGCAGGTACCTGGACATTAAACGGAACTATTGGTGTTGATGCGGATGATTACAGAGGAGTAACAGGAACTGTTAACGGCTCTACTGTAACACTTTATTGCACAAGAAAAGGTGGCTCAGGCATTTCCGGTGGTGGAGAGATTGTTACTTTAACCGATGCATCCGGATACAACGGTGCATTTTCAGGATCTCCTGTTTTATTATTTACCGCAGCTACAAATACTGCAATAAGAGGTATCGCTTTAGCTCCGGAAGCTATTTGCACACCATCTAACTGGTATGCTGATGCAGACGGAGATAACTTTGGTGATGTTTCTGTTTCTGTTTCAGCATGTATAGCTCCTTTAGGATATGTTGCTGATGCTACTGATTGTAATGATGCGGATTCACTAGTAAATCCTTCTGCAGCTGAAATATGTAATAGTGTTGATGATAATTGCGATGGCATAGTTGATGAAGATTTTGTTAACCCTATAATTAGTTTTGCTTCAAGCGTATTGGCTGCAGGTTTAACCGGGCCGAGCAGTTCACAAAATCCATATCTTACTCCACTTAAACCGGGAGTTCAATTTACTTCTGTTTTAACCGCTAACGATAATATTGGTGGATATACAGCTGTAGGTCTTATGGATGGACTTGGTGCTTATGATAATGGCGATGGTACTTTTACCATTTTAGTGAATCATGAAATTGGAAGTACACTTGGTGTGGTTCGCGATCATGGTTTTATTGGAACTTTTGTTTCAAAATGGATTGTAAATATTGCTGATCTTTCAGTAGTTAGCGGAAGCGACCTTATGCAAAATGCATTTGTTTGGAATACTACCACTAATTCTTACGACCCTGCATCTGCGGCATTCAGTCGTTTTTGTTCTGCGGATCTTCCTGTTGAAAGTGCATTTTATAATGCAGTGAGCGGAAACGGTACACAAGAACGTATTTTTATGAATGGTGAAGAATCAGGTAATGAAGGACGCCAGTTTGCACATATTGTAACAGGACCAAATGCAGGTAACTCTTACGAATTGCCGCATCTTGGAAAAGCCGGTTGGGAAAATTCTGTTGCCAATCCAACAATGCAGGATAAAACTATTGTTGCCGAACTTGATGACAATACAACAAATGGTCAGGTATATTTTTATATCGGAACAAAAACAAACAGTGGAATTGAAATTGACAAAGCCGGACTTACAAACGGAAATATTTTTGGTGTGATAGTAAGCGGTCTTGGAACAGAATCTTCTTTGAGCGTTCCTGCTCCCGGAACTGCATTTTCGCTTACAAATTTAGGTTCCGTTCAAAATTTAACCGGAGCAACCTTAAATACCAATTCAATAACAGCCGGTGTTACTAATTTTCTTCGTCCGGAAGATGGCGTTTGGGATTTAAATGATGCTTCCATATTTTATTTTGTAACTACCAATTCATTTACAGCTCCGAGCCGTTTATGGAAATTAGATTTTACAGATATTACAAATCCTGAATTAGGTGGAACAATTACTGCCTTATTAGAAGGTACAGAAGGTCAGAAAATGTTTGATAATATCACTATTGATAATTACGGTAATCTTATTATTCAGGAAGATCCGGGTAATCAAAAATATCTTGCCCGTATTTGGGAATATAATATAGCAACTGATGCATTAATTGAAATTGCGAAACACGACGATTCAAGATTTATAGTTGGTGGCGCAAATTATCTTACACAAGATGAAGAATCATCCGGAATAATTGATGTTTCCAGTATTCTTGGGCCAGGAATGTTCTTAATTGACGATCAGGCACATTATGCTATTACAGGAGAAGTTGTTGAAGGTGGTCAATTATTAGTAATGTATAATCCTGATTCTGAAACCGGAATATATACAGCTACTGATACTGTTAATTTAAATACCAATACTGCATGCTCCGCAACAGGTGCAAGCCTTGGTACTCCAATTACTTCTGATAATTGTATGGTAGCAAGTGTTACAAATGATGCTCCTGCTGCGTTCCCTTTAGGAACAACTACAGTAACCTGGACAGTTACCGATGCTTATGGAAATATGACAACAGGAACACAAATTGTTATTGTAACTGATGCTGTATTACCTACTATTACTGCACCGGCTGCTATTTCTATTGCTGCAGATATTACATGTAGCGCAACAGGTGTTGTTTTAGGAACTCCAATTACAGCAGACAATTGTGGAGTTGCGAGTGTTACCAATAACGCTCCTGCTATTTTTCCTTTAGGTGCTACTACAGTAACCTGGACAGTTACAGATATAAATGGTAATGTAATTACTGCAACACAAATTGTAACTGTTACCGGAACACAATCTACTTATTATGCAGATGTTGATGGCGATACTTATGGTGATCTTGCTTCTACTACACTTGCATGTTTAACACCAGCAGGATATGTATTAAATAGCACAGATTGTAACGATGGAAATTCAACAATTAATCCGGGTGCTACTGAAATTTGCAACGGAATTGATGATAATTGTGATGGTACTATTGATGAAGGTGTTGAAACTACATTCTATGCTGACGCTGATGGCGACAGTTATGGCGATGCGGCTTCTACCACTTTAGCATGTTCAGTTCCTGTAGGATATGTTACAGACAATACAGATTGTAACGATACTAACACTGCGGTTAATCCGGGTGCTACTGAAATTTGCAACGGAATAGATGATAATTGTGATGGCAATACCGATGATAATGTAATTGAAGCTGCAATTACGCCTGCCGGACCTACAAGTTTCTGTAAGGGAGGTAATGTTACTTTGAATGCAAATTCAGGTGTAGGATATACTTATCAGTGGAAAAGAAATGGCAATATCATTGCTGCTGCTACAAATGCTTTTTATGCTACGAACAAAGCCGGCAGTTATACTGTATCAGTTACAATTCCGGGTGGATGTTCCGATGAATCAGCAATTACAAATATTACTGTTTTATCTACACCAAATCCAATTGTTACCAATCTTATCGGTACTACTAATTTATGTGGATTAACATCTATTAAATTAAAAGTAAATGGCGGGGCTGGTCTTTCCTATCAATGGCATAGAAATGGAACACCTATTATAGGTGCAACCAATATAACCTATTTCGTTACTACTGTGGGTAATTATTTTGTAGTGGTTACAAATACTGCAACAGGTTGCAGTAAAAATTCTGCGCATACTATAATTACTAATTCTTGCAAAGAAACAGATGTAGTGTCAAATAAAGAAGGGATGCAAATTTATCCTAACCCTACCTCTTCAACATTTAATGTTGACCTTACAATAACAAATGCAACAGAAAATACAGCAACAATTATAGTTTACAATATGATTGGTGAAGTAGTATATCAAAATACTGCATCTGTAATTGATAATAACATGCAAGCTCAGGTTTCACTTGACAATGTTGTTTCAGGCGGAATGTATATAGTTAAAGTAATTGCAGGTAATAAAACATTTGAAAAGAATGTTGTAATTACAAAGTAATTTGATTTAGAAATACATGTTAGTGTAACCCGCAGGTATTAAACCCTGCGGGTTTTTTGTTTTAGCTATTTGAATAAGATAAACTGAAAACGCTATTTCGTAAAAGCATTACCGAATTCCAAAAAAAAATAATGATCATGTAAGGAACTGTGAAACAGCAAATTAAAAATTAAATAAGTGCAATGCAATATGCACTACAAACAAGTAACCAAATCTGCATACCACTGCAAAGTCCAGTTGGTAGAAGAATAGAAATTATCTGTTGATCCACCCGGTCCGTATACATAACCCGGTGTTATTTCGCTATATCCAAAATCGGCATAAGGTGTGCAGTCAAAATTTTCCTGAGCACCTGTCCAGGTTTCTATTGTTACGGGGCCGTCAAACATACTCGGATCCATTACAAATTTTTTGAGCTGATGTGCATCCCGCACTGTTACAAGTGGAGCAACGTGATACCACCAATACACACAACAATCACCTGCATCAACTGCAAGATAACCTGTAGCACCTTCATAACTAAATACCTTTTCGCAGGAATATCCAAATTCATTTTCCATAATCTGACGCATTTTATGGGCGCGGGCATAACAACCATCCACTACATATTGAAAGGTTATGCAATAATCTATTGTAGCGGTTCCGGTAGCACAACCCTGCTGTTTAAAGTATTCGAACATTTCATTCAGGGTCTCCATATCAGGAACTATTTTTTTGATAGTTGCAGGAGGTGGAACTATAACTTTGGCATTATTGAAATTTTGTATGTCTTCAGCCGATGCCTTTTGCGCTGCAGTAATGGTTACAACCGGCAACTGTTCGTTTTCCGTAAAGACTCTTAAAGGCGATTTAGCTAGTTGATTATCGTCTAACATACTTTTTATGGTTTCAAAGTCGGGGTTGTTTTTTGGCAGGTCGAATATGCGTGGAGATTCGTAAAAACGCACCTGAATGGAAGCCCCGTCTGGTGATTCGCGGTAATAGGCCGGCGTAAAAAGTTTATAATCTGCAACGGCAATAGTTTGAGGCGGATCTGTGTTAAAGTCCGAAGAACGTTGACATCCGTAAAATAAAAAAGATGTCAAAAGGAGCAATGTGGAAAGGCGTAAAAGTTTCATTGGTTAGTATTTATGAAGTAAATATAAACTGATAATTCGAGTTTTAAAATGATATTAACAAAATAAGTCTGTTTGATCCCGGTAAGATTGCACCGTTTTTCATTAGATTCTGCATTTCCCTGCAATCATACTCCCCTAATTTTAACAAGTTTTAATTTCTAATTTTACATCATGTCTGTTTTTATTGCATCGCTCAACAGTGGAAGTAATGGTAATTGTTATTATATCGGCAACAGTGATGAAGCTGTGCTGATAGATGCAGGATTAAGTGCCCGGGAAACCTTGTTTCGCATGCAACAACTCGGACTGGATGCAGGCAAACTAAAAGCGATATTTATTTCCCACGAACACACTGATCATATTAGCGGTCTGGAGCAACTGCATAAAAAATTAAATATTCCCGTTTTTATCACCCCCAAAACAAGAAGAAACAGCCGGCTGAAATTGAACCCTGAACTGGTAAATACATTTACCAAAAATGACCCTGTTTGCATTGGAGAACTGCGTATTATTCCCTTCAGCAAAAGTCATGATGCAAATGATCCGCATAGCTTTTTGGTTACTTGTGACAATATTCAGGTGGGTGTTTTCACCGATATCGGGTACCCATGCGAAGAGGTAATTCATTATTTCAGACAATGTGATGCTGTTTTTTTAGAAAGTAATTATTGCGAAAAAATGCTGGAGGAAGGAAATTATCCTCGTTTTTTAAAAAACCGCATAAGTGGCAAAAAAGGCCATTTAAGTAATACGCAGGCACTGGAATTATTCCTACAACACCGGAACCGGAATGCAAAACTCCTCTTGTTATCTCATCTTTCAAAAAATAATAATGCGCCCGAAACCGCACTTGCACTTTTTAAACCGCATCTTGGTAAAGTAAAAATAGTTGTTGCCGGACGCGAAGCAGCTACGGAACTATTTACTCTGCCTGGTCAAAAATCGAAAGATGCTATTCCCTTGCAGCTATTCAGCAAACCTGCAGAACAGTTATTCTTGTTTTAGGGTGCCTTTTTGCTCAGTGTGGGATTTCGAACTTAACTAAGTTAACACATTAGTTATTAGCTACTGCTCGGTAATATTTTTGTCCCTCCCATTTGTATCTTTGAGCGGTACAAAACGTTAACTGATGAAATACCTACCAATAGACGCTCAGCTATTCATATCGAACAGGACAAAATTTACTGCAGCATTAAAACCCAACAGCATTGCCATTTTTCACAGCAACGACGAAATGCCCACCAATGCAGACCAGTTTCACCCATTCAAACAAAACAGCGATATATTTTATTTAAGTGGAATTGATCAGGAGGATACCATTCTGTTTTTATACCCTGATTGTCCCATCCCAAAGTACCGTGAGGCTATTTTTCTTAAAAAAACCAATGCGCATATAGCAGTTTGGGAAGGACATAAATATACCGAACAGGAAGCAACAGCTGCAAGTGGAATTACTACTATTCAATGGAGGGAAGAATTTTCTGCTATGTTTAATATGTTGATGAATCATGCGGAAAATATTTATCTCAATTCTAATGAAAATGACCGAGCATCAATTTTAGTGCCTTCACGAGATGCAAGATTTACGCAGGAAACGAAAATTCGATTCCCATTACACAATTTTTATCGCAGTGCACCAATCATGGCAACATTGCGAAGCAGTAAAAATGAATTCGAAAAAGAATTAGTTCAAATAGCTTGCGACATTACTACAGGTGCATTTAAAAGAGTAATGAAATTTGTGAAGCCGGGAGTAATGGAATTTGAAGTAGAGGCAGAAATATTACATGAATTTATTCGCAACCGCGCATCGCGTCTTGCTTATGGGAGTATAATTGCCAGTGGTGCAAATGCCTGCGTATTGCACTATGTAGATAACAATCTGGAATGTAAGGACGGTGATCTTATATTAATGGATTTTGGTGCGGAATATGCAAATTATTGTGCTGATCTTACAAGAACAATTCCTGTTAACGGACGATTTACGCCGCGCCAAAAAGACGTGTATAATGCAGTATTACGCGTGCAAAAAGAAGCAATTAAAATGATGCATGTAGGAATGATATTAAAAGAATTTAACAGTGAAGTTGGAAAAGTAATGGAGAGTGAATTATTGGGGCTAGGATTAATAAGCACAGTGGATATTAAAAATCAAGATCCTGAAAATCCGGCATACAAAAAATATTTTATGCATGGAACAGGTCATCATTTGGGATTGGATGTGCATGATATTGGAGATCATTACGCACCACTTCCCTCCGGCGCAATTTTAACCTGCGAACCCGGTATTTATATTCCGGAAGAAAATATTGGCGTGCGTATCGAAAATGATATTATGATAACCGACTCAGGAAAATATGATTTTATGAAAGATTGTCCTGCTGAGGTGGAGGAAATTGAAGAATATATGAACCATTTTCAGAATGCAGATTTTGTTTCAATATAAAAATTGTTAATTTTATTGTACAAAAATATGAAGGCTTTAAGCATAAAAATATCAGAACTAGAATACAATAAGTTCAGAATAGTAAAAGAAAGACTGACTTTTACCGAGTTTGTTGAAATTATTAGCAAAAAATTACTGCGACAATCATTAATTAAGAGCATTGAAATGTCAGAAAAATATGGATTGTCTGACATGAGTATGGATGAAATTTCGGCAGAAGTTAAAGCAGTAAGAAAAAATGCAAAAAATCGTAATTGATACAAATGTGATGGTTTCGGCACTTATTCAAAAGAATTATCCATTTCTTATAATAAATGATCTTTTTATTGAAAATAAGTTTCAGCTTTGTGTTTCTGAAGCATTGTTACAAGAATATTATTCTGTTTATAATCGTCCAAAATTTAATAAATATAAAGATTTTAATAATAATGCAAAAAATTTAATCTCTGATATTGAAATAAAATCTGTTTATTATACAGTCACAATTAGATTATCAATTATCGATGACGATGCCGACAATAGGCTTCTGGAATTAGCTGAAATATCGAATGCTGATTACTTAATCACTTGAAATACGAATGAATTTTTATTTAGTAATTACAAAAAAACAAAAATTGTTACCCCCAAAGATTACTGGGAAAATTACAAACCAGAATAAATTTAAAAAACTAATTACCTGCTACACAACAATTAATGAGTAACTAATGGAATCGATAGATTATTATAAAGTTCTGGGTCTTGAAAGAGGAGTTAATGATAGCGACATTAAAAAGGCGTTTACAGAGCTTTCGAAAAAATATCACCCCGACTTTAATCCAAATGACATTTCAGCAAAAATTAAATTTCAACAAATCAATGAAGCAAACGAAGTGTTATCTGACTCTGAGAAAAGAAAAAAATATGATGAATTCGGGAAGGATTGGCAACAGGCTGTAGATTTTGAAAAATCGAATGATCAAAGTCATCAATATTACCAACAAACCGAAAGTTTTGAAGGTCAAAATTATTTCATTAAAAATTTACCCAACATACTTACTTTATTTAATTTATTTCTTGGCTGCATGGCTATCGTGTATCTGTTTAACGATCACATGGTAATTATGAGTGGTGAAAGAGAAATGTTTATAGATATGGGCCAAATTGCCTTGGCTAGTTATTGTGTTTTCACAGCTGCAATCATCGATTTTTTTGATGGATTTGTTGCGCGTCTTTTAAAAGCACAAAGTGAATTTGGAAAGCAGTTAGATTCACTTGCCGATATGGTTACCTTTGGATTAGTTCCCGGTTTAATTATGTATGAATTAATTGCCCGCTCTTATTATGCAAATTACAGTGCTTTTGATTATCCGGTATTATTTTATGCTGCTGGTTTTGCAGTTACCATTTTTGCAGCAGTGCGGCTTGCAAAATTTAATTTGGACAAAAGACAAACTTCAGAATTCAGGGGATTACCTAGCCCATCAATGGCTATGATCGTGATGTCGTTACCACTCATTATTTTGCGTGATGAAATGCAATTAACGGAACTGCTTTCCAATAGCTGGTTTCTTTATGGCATTGTTGCCTTGTTAAGTTATTTGATGGTGAGTGATATACCTATGTTAAGTCTGAAGATTAAATCTTTCAAATTTGAAGAAAATCAATGGTTATTCGCACTTATTCTAATATCCATAGCAATTATTTTTATGGGTATATTTATTTTCCATATTATGTTTTCAATTATTCCAATTGTATTAATTTTATATATTTTAATTTCACTAACAAAAAATATCAACGAAAATGGCATATAAGGCGGAAATTGATGTAATGCCCTTAAAAGAATTGCTTGACCCAAAAGGGAAAGCAGTGGCAGGTAATATGAAAAATATTAACCTGAACTCTATACAGGATGTGCGCATCGGCAAACATATACAATTGCATATCGAAGCGGAATCTGATGCGCAAGCAAAACAAATTGCGGAAGAGGCTTGTAAAAAATTACTTGCCAATCCTATTATGGAGAGTTATACTTTTACTATCCATAAAGTGTAATATTGTTTAAAGGATGAAATCACATCCTTACTAATTTGTTTTTATCATGCTGTACAACAAAGTGAGTGGCATAACTGAAAAAAAGAACTTCACTGTTGTATTGTTTTTTGTTTATCTGTTTCTCGCGCTTGTTTTATACCGAAACACCATCGGTTGCAGACTTGTTACTGATGCTCAAAATTGGCTTTTGTTGTATGACTCAACAGGCTGGCCAGGAATTCTGCATTCTTTCGGAGAAAATGCGCTGCATCCCGGTTACCATTTTTTTTTCTTTCTGAGTTATAAAATATTCGGAACAAATGAGATGGGATGGTATCTGTTATTTACAACACTGCATGCACTAAATGCTTTTTTGATATTTTATGTTTTTAGAAATTACTTATCATTTCTTAAAATACCAAATAATAATTTAATAGCCCTCTCCGCCTCCTTTTTGTTTCTGGCATCTCCTTATCAAACTGAAGCTGTGGTTTGGGGTGCAACAATACATTATCTGATCGTTACCCTTATTACCTTATTGATTATAAACAGTGTTATTATATATATTCAAAACAAAAAAATATTATATCTTATTTTGATACCACTTTTGTTTTGTTTTGCACTTTTGAGTTCAGAACTTGCGTTGTGTATCCCGATTATAATTGCTGTTTTATTTCTGTTTAAAATAGGCGATTCAGACGAGGCTTCAAAAAGGTCAATTTCACTACAGATATTGATGCCTATGATCTCCTTCATTATATTATATTTTTGTGCAAATAAACTGCTCCTGGGTAGCTGGGTAGGGCATTACGGAGCTTCTACACACCTTAAATTTTCACTGAATGAATTAGTATCCAATTTTAATAAATATATATTCAAATTTTTGTTTTTTGGAAATTTTTTGGTGGGATTTTTAAAGGAGAATACCATTGGCGGATTGGACACAAGATCAACCATTTATTATTCCATAGTGTTATACTTTTTCCTAATTGTTTTTTATGGTCTAAATAATACATTCCGAACTGCAATTAATAAAAGTTTATTGTTATTCTTATGTTTCGGAGCTGCATTGATACCCGTTTTGAATTTATTTTTTAACACCTTGCCAATTGAAGGTGATCGGCTTGGTTATCTCGCCAGTGCATTTTTTTTCCTCAGTTTGTCAGTTTTTATGTATACGCTAAATAAAAATGTTGCGTTGATATTATTTCTGATGATCTCTGTAATTTCCGTTTTTTTATTAAACAAGAATTTGGATGGATGGAAGAATGCAGCTGCAGTTCAAACCTCCTTAGAAACTAATTTTCAATGGGAAGAAGCAGATCGAATTTTCGTACTTAATATTCCGGATAATTTCAACGGTGCATATTTATATCGCGACAATGGGACAAGCAGTAAATTCAAAACAGCTTTAAATTTCAAACACGATCAAAACATTAAAGGCGATTTTTATGAAATATTGCAATTCAATATGACAAAATTGGATAATAGTGTTTCCCTGGAAATAATAGACTCAGTAACTTTAAAAGTGACCTTTGATCAATGGGGAAACTGGTGGTGGAGAGGAGGTATTGGTGGAAGCGATTATGAAAATGAATTGTATAAAGTGGATATTGATGAATGGAGTCATGCTTATATGATTACCTTTAAACAAAAAAGACCGGGTGATGTATTTATTTATCAAAAAGGTATTTCCTGGCAACAAGTAAAAGGATTTTAATAACATAATGAAGGGGAAATTATACATAATACCAACACCCATCGGAAACTTGGAGGATATGACACTTCGGGCCATCAGGTTATTGAAGGAAGTGGATCTTATTCTTGCAGAAGACACCAGAACATCCTCTGTTTTATTGCGTCATTATGAAATAACCACCAAAACAATTTCTCATCATAAATTCAATGAACACGAAGCGGTAAAAAAAATTGTGCAGGAAATATCCGAAGGTAAAAACATTGCATTGATCTCTGATGCCGGAACACCTGGAATTTCTGATCCCGGTTATTTATTGGTTCATATTTGTGTTGAAAATAATATTGTGGTGGAAACCTTACCCGGTGCAACTGCATTTGTTCCTGCACTGGTAAATTCGGGATTTCCTATCAATGAATTTGTATTTATTGGGTTCCTGCCGGTAAAAAAAGGTCGTGAAACAAAACTGCGAGAAATAACGGCGGAAAAACGAACAATGATTTTATATGAATCAACCTATAGAATATTAAAAACACTGGAGCAACTCGGGAATATTTTTCCTGAAAGGAAGGTTAGCGTATCGCGGGAGATCTCTAAGAAATTTGAAGAAACTGTGCGGGGAAGTTTCCCTGAAGTGCAGGATCATTTTAAAAATAAAATCTCCAAAGGAGAATTTGTAATTGTGATCAAAGGGGTTGAAAAAGAAGTTAAGGAAAAACCTGACTCACAATTTTAAACAATCTAAAAACTTAATTTTGTTTTCCGGCAATAACCAATATGGATTTAATTTTATTCCTACATATAAATTTACTGAAGAGTATTCCGATTGTTTTATAAAAGTCAATAAGTTATCAGATCCAACCGTAAAAAACATAAATCTAGCTGCAGCCCCTATCCTGAATTCTCTATCTTCATAAAGTTGCATTGGAATACAAAAACTTACATTTTTTGTTTCGTAACGAGGAGTCAACGCAAAAACATTAGATCGTGCAATTAGATTAGTATTAAAATGAGGAATGCGCCGCACTATTAATGCCTGCGCATATATGTTTTTATTAAATGCTTTTTCCGCACTTATAACAAAGGCTGCCGGTAAATACATGGTAAACTTGTTTCCATCCTGTGCTGCAGCACTCAGATCATAAATAATTCTTGCACCGGTTCGATTAAATTCATCAATATCATCAATGGAATCCAATTCTGCATTGGAAACAATTAAAGATTCTTCATTTACTAAATGATAAGTACCTGAATTTTTTGTGAATTTTATCATTCCAAGATCAACTATTGATAATCCGAACTTCCAGATATATTCCTGGTTCTTGGAAAATTTAAATTTAGAACGTTTTTTAACTTCATAAATCACACCTACATCTAGCCCAACTCCCGATCCGTTTAATCCAAAATTATTTTTGTCAAATAACGAATTTGAGCCAAGATTTTTTGTATAATCAAATTCCGTATCAAAATGTGTTGCAGTGGTATTTATTGTATCCCGAACATAAGTAAACTCCGAATTGTTTTCAAATCCCAATGCTTCCAATCCACTGAGATATTTAATATTTCCTCCCAAATGCACTGCAAATACAGAATTTCTTTCCAGTGTAGCTTCTGCATTCAACCCGGCTTCTGCCCAAACCAATACACCTGCATTAAATGCGGGCATGTCAATATTCGTATAAAGTGGTACATCTTTTATACCTGCAATTCCATGCACTTCATTTTCACTTAAAGCATACCCGGCAGCTCTTGCAGTAAAAAAAATACCTGCTGCAAAATCATCAAATTTTAAAAAAGCAGAAGGCAACTGCGCCAAAACACTTCCGTGTGCATATATTTTTTTCGGATTAAAATAATCAATATCGATAATACTGTCGGAGGTAGTAACATACTTTATCATGTTTTCGGGAATGGAGATATAATTATTGTCCTCATAAACACCTAAAGCAAAAATATTTACATCCCATGGTAATTTTCCTGTAATAGGCATGGCAGGATTTAATAACATGCCATTGGACCCTGCATAATTATCTGTGCGCAAGCCTATAAATTCCTGGGCATTTACCATTTTGCACATTGTACAAAATAGTAATAATTGAATATGGATAACTGCAGTATACTTAGGCATATAAATAATACCATGTCGTTAAAAAAACCTGTGTGTGGTTTCGAAAAAATTACTGTAGTGTGCGTTTCTGCGGTGTTCAAAAATTGCTCACGTATGGAACTAAACACATAAGTGCTTCAATTGTTGGGGAAAAATTAGGATAAAATTTTAAATTATCCAAAAATTTAGGCTTAAAAGTGAAATTAATATCCTTCCATATCCACAATTTTGCCCGGGTTGAGAATGGCCTTGGGGTCGAAAAGCTGTTTTATCTTACGGAAAATCTGGAGTTGTATTTCGCTGAAAGCCAAATTCATAAAAGGTTTCTGCACAAATCCTATCCCGTGTTCGCCACTGAGAGTGCCACCAAGCTCAATAACCAGTTGGAAAATTTCCCGGATCCCGTCCGGCAGATTTTGTCGCCACTCTTCGTTGCTAAGATCTCCCTTCAAAATATTTACGTGCAAGTTTCCGTCCCCTGCATGCCCGTAACAAACGGAGCGGAATCCATATTTTGCACCTATTTTTTTAACCCCTTCCAATAAAACAGGTAACTCTGCTCTGGGGACAACAGTGTCCTCCTCTTTATAGATTGAATTTTGTTTTATCGCCTCGCCAACTTTTCTCCTCATTTTCCAAAGTTCATTTTTTTCGCGATCGGTTTCAGCGAATAAAATTTCATCACATTGAAATTTTTCTACTATTACCGAAATTGTTTCACATTCCTGCATCAACACTTCCATATTATTTCCATCCACTTCAATTAATAAATGCGCATGAATATCCTCTTTTATATTTATATTGATATCATGGTTATATTTCAGCACAAAATCAATTGCATCTCGTTCCATAAATTCCATTGCGCTCGGTGTAAGCCCTGCCCTGAATATTTCCGAAACTGCTTCACATGCCTTAGTTGCTGAATAAAAAGGAACCAACATCAACAAATTATATTTTGGATAGGGAATTAATTTCAAAACAATCTTTGTAATAATTCCCAGCGTACCCTCACTCCCTACAAATAATTGTGTAAGATTATATCCTGTTGCATTTTTTAAAACATTGGCTCCGGTCCAAATTATATCGCCTGTAGGCAAAACAACCTCAAGATTTAAAACATAATCTTTCACCACTCCATATTTAACCGCTTTTGGGCCGCCTGAATTTTCAGCTACATTCCCGCCGATAAAACAACTTCCTTTACTTGCAGGATCAGGAGGATAAAATAATCCTTTTTCGATAACAGCATTTTGCAAAACTTCTGTAATAACTCCGGGTTCTGTAGTAATCTGTAAATTGCGTTCATCCAGAAACAAAATTTTATTAAAGCGTTCCATACTAAGTGCTATACCTCCGAAAACCGGCAATGCACCTCCACTTAAACCGGTTCGCGCTCCCTGAGGTGTTACGGGAATATTAAATTCATTCGCAAGTATTAAAATTTGAGCAATTTCCTCCGCCGCATTTGGTTTAATTATCACTTCAGGAAAAAACTGAAGGTCCTCGGTTTCATCTGATGCATATTTTTTTTTGTTATCTGGATCCTGAAAAACAAAATTTTCTCCCACTATCGCTGCGAGTTTTTCAAAAATTTCCTGATTTACTTTTTGGTACATCACACAAAGGTAAATTGTTTCAATTAACGATATCGACAGGCAATAATTTTAAAATTCAGTGTTTTACCCCATCTGATTAACAGGTGATAATCGTGAGAATTTGACATAATCGTGTCAGTTGGGGTTTTTAGCTTGTTTTTTTCACTTTACCTTTATACCTTTAGAATCTTAAAAAAATATGATGAAAAAAATACTTTATACTTCTATGCTGATGGCAGCTCTTTTGATTTGTAATACAAATTTCGCGCAAGCCAAAAAATACCCATTATTTGAACACTTTACACAGGCTTCCTGTGCACCTTGTGCTGACCAAAACCCCTTCTTTCAGGCGGTTTATTATGCCAATGAATCAAATATGCATCATGTTGCTTATCACACTTCATGGCCAGGAGTAGATGAGATGTATGATTTTAATCCATCTGAAAGTGATGAAATGGTGAGTTATTATGGTGTTTCCGGCGTTCCCGATATGATACAAAACGGAACCAGTGTGGGCAGTCCAACCGCAGTAACTCAGGATGTGGTGAATAATTTGACCACCGAAAACAGTCCTATCAGAATCTTAGTTTCTGAAACAACCTCCGGCACAACAAGAAACGTACATATTGAAATACAAACCGTTGGAACTGTTCCGGCCGGCACTTATAAATTAAAAGCAGCGGTTGTTGAGCATCTGATAGATTATGTTAGTGCACCGGGAAGTAATGGCGAAACTGAATTTCCAAATGTGTTTCGCGAATCAATAACAGGAACAGGTGGTGTTGCATACACTCCTGCTGCATTAGGCTCTTCTGTAACCTTCGATTACTCCTATGTATTGGATCCAGTTTATGTAGACGCAGAAATTTATGCGCTTGCATGGGTTCAGAATGTATCTTCAAAAGATGTTTTAAATTCAGGTGCATCGGGAGATCCATTTGTAGAAGTTTATAATATTGCGCCGGTTGTTTTCACAAATGGCACTGCAGGCTCTCCGGAATCATTTACAGGAAATGTGGAAAATCTCGGTGATGCGAATGCGAATATCAGTATTACTTTAACTAAAAGTGAACCTGCTGACTGGAGTTCTTCCTTTGATTATAATGGAATGACCTATACTTCAACAGCTACAACATCAATAAATGCATTAAGTGTTTTGCCTATTGATCTTGAGGTAAATGTTGGAACAAGTTCAGGTATTGGTGAATATACAATTACTGTTGAATTTCCTGACAATCCGGAAATTTTTCCACAAGTACTCACTTATTATACAATATCAGGGGTTACTGATTTAATCGTAAATAACGAAGTGAATTACGGAGATGGCACTCCATACGATACTTACGATTTTGAAACTTTATATGTTGATGCTTTAGATGCCGCAGGTATTACAACTTTTGCTTCCACTTCCCATTTTACCATGAAAAAAGGATTTTCCGGAGCAGCTTTAGATGGAATTGAAAATATTTATTACAATGTTGCATGGACATTCCCTGCTTTAGTAGATGATCCATTAAAAATTGAACAACTCGAAGAATTTCTGGATAACGGAGGTAATTTATTTATTGCCGGACAAGATATAGGTTGGGAAGTTGATTATTATGCGGCATATTACCCTGAAGCTGTTAGTTTCTATGAAGATTATTTACATGCTTCCTTTGTGAATGATATCGCAAGCGGAGCCACTGCTTTTACTGCTGTTGCAACCGACGAATGGTATGGCGCAGTGGCTGAAAGTAATTTAACTGAAGCTTATGGACCTGTTAATTATTATCCTGAGCAAATTGAAGCAATGGGAGTTGATGCTACGGATATTTTTACTTACAATGCCGGTACTAAAGTTGGTGGGGTTCGATCAGAAACATCTGATTATAAAACTGTTTATTTAGGAGTTGGATTGGAAATGATTGAAGATGAGGCTATAAGAAACGCAATAATGAATGCAACCTATCTTTATTTTAAAGGGGAATTAAATGGAATTGATTTTGATAATGAAGTTCAAAATTTATTGGGTAACGCTTATCCAAACCCTGCTGCAGATTTTACTACAATCAACTTCACAAATCTTGACAAAGATTACACAATGAATGTAACAGATATATCAGGTCGTATTGTTATGGAAGTTCCCATTTCAGGTGGAACTACTGCATTTTCATTGAATGTAAGTGATATGAGTAGCGGAATGTATTTTTATTATTTGACAGATGGTCAGATCAAAACACAAACTGAAAAATTAAATATTATTAAATAAAAAAAATTAAAAGGTAGGATAGAAATCTCTGACCTTTTTTCACTTTAAATTCAAATCGATGAAAAGATCATTATTGTTACTATCCCTTTTAGGCAGCATGAGTTTATATGCACAATATATCACCCTCGACCCTGCTTATGCAGAATTAGATGGAGATCCTTCAGAACTCGTTGAAGTGCATATCACCTTACAAAATACCGGAGAAACTCAAGCAATGAACTGGATTCGTATGGTAAATGATATACCGGATTTCTGGTCGTCTTCTGTATGTGATTACAATCTATGTTATGGGCCAAATACAGATGAACCAACAGATTATTTTGAATCGGTTGGCGGAACTTCCGGAACTGTTTATGTGAGATTTGATGCACGTAATTATTATGATGGCGAATATCATCCCGTACCTGGTTGCGGAACTGTTGAAATTATGTATTACAGTGTTTTAGATAGCGCAAATTACAATGCATTAGGCGTGTTTCATGCACGTTTAGGTGTTGCCGAAGAAGATTGTGAAACAGTTTTGATTTCTCCTTCATTGGACAATAGTTTTTCTGTTTACCCGAATCCTGCTATCAATTCATTGAATGTGGTAGCTTCATTTAGTGCGCATATTTCAAAAGTCGAAATTGTTAATATTGTAGGTATGTCGGTTCAGGAAATTACCTGGAATACGTCATCCGGTAAAATGACATTTGATATTACCGAATTACCACAAGGCATTTATTTTGTGCGTTTAATCAACGATAAAAATGCTGCAGTTTATACAGAAAAAATTTCTGTAACCCAATAAATAAAAAAGACAACAACTTTCAAGAAACGGAAAGTTGTTGTCTTTTTTTATACCATGAAACTTCTCCCGAAGTCATTACCACTTTCCATTTTATTACTGATTGCCTTTACCCTCATTGAAACCCTCTGTTCCACCTATTTATTAGAGAATAAAGTTAGGGTTGACCTTGTGGCAATAACCTATTTTATTGCAGGAATGGGAATAGCTATATTCCCATTTTTTCTTGTGAAAAAGGATATTAATCTTTCCTCAGAAAATAAACTACCGATCCGTATTAATAAGATATTGTTGTATTCCTTTTTCGGATTTATGGTTGTGTATTTTATTTTTTTTATGACGGGTATCATACAATCCATGACCTTAGATCACAAGATATCGGACACCTTGCCACAAATAAGAGTAATGTGTCAACGATTATTATCCGGCGAAAAAATTTATGCTCCGATTCCTGAAATTTGGGACGGTAAACAACCCCCATATATGCCCTTGATGTGGCTGCCATTTACTGCTGCTGAATATTTAGGTATTGATGTTCGATGGACCACAACTATATTTTTATTGGGTGGATTATTTCTTACTTTTAAAATATTACCTTCTAATTATTCCGGAAACACTCTGATATTAATATGCACTTTTATTTCTCTATTTTTCCTGTGCAATTATTTATTGGTGAAGGACAGACTTACTTTAGGTAATACAGAGGAAGGTATTGTGATAGGATATTACTTATTGCTGGGATTTGCATTGGTAAAAAAGAAACCAATTTTAATTGGTATTGCCATTGCATGTTGTTTGATGAGCAGGTTTGCATTGTTCTTCTGGGTTCCGATGTATCTGGTATATGTGTTTTTTTATGAGTCGAAAAAGAATGCCTATATCATAACTTCTGTAATTGGTGTTATACTATTATCTGTTTTTTTTATTCCCTTTGGATTTAAACAACCTGAATATTTTATCAATATACCTGCCGATTATAAAGTTGGAGTTGATCAGGCCTGGAATTATAATTACAATGAAGTGAGCGGTAAATATTATGAAAATAGTTTGGGATATACCAAATATTTTGATATTACCCAAATCCATTTTTTGCATAATTTTCAAATTATAGTCGCAGCAATATTACCTTTTTTGTGTTTATTGTTCTATAAATTATTTCGAAAAAAACTCGCAATAAATCAACGGTTTTTTGGTTTATGCAGTTTAAAATTAACGCTCGTATTCTTTTATAATATGGTTGAAGTCCCTTATTACTATTTATTTTTTGTTTCTACCTTTTTCAGTTATTCCATACTGTTTGCCTATCTTAAATATACTTCTAAAACAAATGGCTCAATAACAATTTCCAAATAAATCTTTGTATTCTAAATAAGATGCTTTGAATTTTATCATCCTTAGCTTTTAAAATAAAAAGGATGGTTACCTTTTCAGATAACCATCCAATATCCTAAACTTAAATATTATTTAGTCACACTGAACTGTTCAGCAAATTGACCTGTTTCAGTAGTTATTTTTGCAATATACATACCTGCAGATAGATTTGAAACCTGCACATTATGGCTAAGTATACCATCCACAATAACAACAGATTCAGTAGTAATTTTTTGTCCGTTTATATTACTGATCTCCAGGATTCCTGTTATTGAAATATTATCCTCCATAATAAAGGATATTGTTAAATTATCCTGAACCGGATTTGGATAAATAGTAAATTTTGTTGATTCATTCACCAAACTACCTTCTTTGCATGATGCAATTACAGTTAGTGTATCAGTTGTTCTGGCACAACCATAAAAAGTGGTGATTTCGCAATAATAATCTCCGGCTTCGGTTGCTAATATTTTATAATAATTTTCATATAACATTGCAACACCATCTTTATACCATTGCCAAGTATAATCTCCGGCAAAACTTACTTTTAATTTAATGGAATCATCATAACACAAATCAAGTCCTTCAGGGCTGTAAATATTTGCAAATGGATTGTCAAAATATGCAACTGCCTGCACTTCAGAAGTGTCTGTGCAAGTTCCGTCTGCTACAATTACCTGATAATAACCTGGCTTTTCTGTAGTTACAGAGTATGCTGTCATACCTGGCATAATAAAACCATTTTTTAACCACTGGTAACTTGCATATCCTTCAGGACCATACAGGGTAACAAATTCATGTTTACAAACATAAATATCACCAGTCGGAACTATCGTAGCGGTTACTTCACTTGCAATACCATCGCAATCTTCATCAATATCATTGCAAATTTCAATTGCATCAGGATGAATATCCGGATTTGTATCATCACAATCAATATATGCAGCATAACCGTCTCCATCTTCATCAATAATATCTAATGTGCCATTTACAATAATATTAGTAACGGTCAATCTCCCGGAAGCCTCTAAAGCACCATATCCTGAAATGCGTATATATATTTGGTGGTCAGTAGAAAAATCAGGCATATCCCAAGTACCTGTTATAGTTGCTACTCCGCAATCTGCAATTACGGGAGTAATATCATAACCGGCATCAATCCATGTTAATGCCGAATCAATACTATAAGAGAAACGCACATAGATTGGGCCTAAATTACTGATCCTCATATCTGCACTAACACTGGTTATTTCCACTGAGGCAAAAGGATCAGGAACTAACTCAACTACTATACATGGCATTGATGTATCGAAAATAGCAGCAGTACTAAAATTATGTGTATTAAAACCAATTGGACAAGCATCACCGGCTCCTAAAGCTCCTCCACCTCTGCCAACTCTGTGGCTTGAAACGTTGGGATTAAGATAATAATAATCACCTTCTGTCTGGTCAGTATAAACATAAATTTGTGCTGTTAAAGTTTGCTGGCTAAAAATAAAAATTAGCGTCATAAGGCAAAGTAATAGTTTTTTCATAATTTTTTTTTTTAATGATTGAAAAATAAAGTTTTAAAATTTTTGTATAAATAAATAGCTTTTAGGGATAATACATTTTTAATATTGTTGAAGCTATGCCATGTTATGTTATGATTTAATGCATAACCTGAATAACATAACTTTGCATTTCTGTTTCGTTTAGCAGTGAAATATAATAAGTGCCATTTAATAACTTTTGAACATCCAAGTCAATTTTATCCGCTGAAGCATTTTCAATACCTGTTTGGAGATACACAGTTTTACTGTAACAATCCGTTACGCGAATAGTATTAAATTCGAATGCATTACCAGCGAAATCGATAGTAGCAGTAGTATTTGCAGGATTGGGATATATATTTACTCCGAACGATTTACCGTCATTTTGCAAGAAAATAATTTCTGAATAAGACACCTGACCATCAATATCTACTTGTTTTAATCGATAATATGCATTTGCATTAAAACTTGCATCAGAAAAATGATAGGTATTAGAAGCCTCAGCAGACCCCACTGCTTTTACAAGCCCAATAGAATCAAAATTCAAACCGCCATTACTGCTTTTTTCAATTTGAAAATAATTACTGTTGGTTTCTGACAGCGTTTCCCAGGTTAAATCAGAAACTGTTAAGGTTTGTTGTAATCCTGAAAAATAATTCAGTGAAATTGGCAATACCACAATATCAGAAATATTTACGTTGTCTAACCAAACTGTTTCTGTGTTTAAAGTGGAATAATCTCCTCTTATTTTAATCACACTAATATTCGTTATACAAGAAATAAACTCAGCAGAGGTAACTATTGCACCTGCAAGCGTCGTATGTTTCCATCCTGACTCCGAAAAAGGAACGGAATAGGAGGTCCACGCAGTTCCCGGATTTAAAGGAGTACTATACACAATTTTAGTTCCGTCCGTTTTAAATATAATAACATCGGCTTCATTTGTTTGACTAGCGGAAGTATTTTGTTTGAGGTTGAAATTGAGAAAAGAGCCATAAAATTCGGAAAGGTCTGTATTAAAAATTGCTGAGCTATTATAATACCAAGAACCACTTCCCATATCACTACCTGTATAACAACCGGCAGGATTCCCATTTATGGCTACCCATGTTGCAGTAGGAGTTGCACCAACTCCTTCGCCTAAAGCTGCCCAACCTTCAGGGTCAGTAACAAAAGTATTGGTAGGTTGCGAAACCATATTGAAGCTGATAAAACTGAGAATTATTAAGTATAAATATTTCATTGCGTATGTTTATTAAAAGTATTCGGATAGATGGAGACAAATTGTATGCTTACTTTACATTTTCTGATTAAACCCTTTGGTACTAAGGGATCACCGGACGAGCTGAAAGAAATAACTACATTTAAATCAGGGTATTTTCCATCCATACCTCTACATACAAGCAAGATTTTCCCCATAATTGCCTGGAACGGAATTATTTTAGATTAAAACTGTAGTGCAGTAAATTGTGTCAATCATCTTTTCAAAATGAAAACACTTAACTTGAAATTTTGAATATGTAGTCGGCAAAAAAAATTCCCGTATCGAAAGTGACACAGGAACTATTGGAAAGTGGATATTATTACTCAATTTAAAGGAGAAGGAGGTCAAATTTCGTCTTCACCCGCTGATATCAGAAACTATAACCATTCATGGCGATCATGGAATCTGCAATTCTGCGTCGCGCCGCAGTGGTGTTCGAAATTTCATACTTTGAAAATCGTTTTAATCCCAAAAGCATCATTTTTTGTTCATCACCCTCCGCAAATGCAGCAATGGCAGTTTTTCCGGCTTTGTTCAATCGATCAACCGAGTCGGTGAAATATACTTTTACAATATCGCGATAGACGGCTGTTTCAGTTTCCCCTCGCATTGCTGTTAGTTTTTGTACACGCAATAAAAGTGATTCGGAAACGTAAATTTCATTCATCATATCTGCAGCACACATTAATATTTCCTGTTCTTCCTTTAATTTCATCATCAGCTTCTGCACTGCAGCACCGGCAACCAAGAAAAAGGCTTTTTTCATATTCTTTAATGTTTTTTCCTCTGCGGAAAATAAACTTTCCACACCATCCCCAAAATCAGGAATAGCCATTAATTCTTTTTGTACAGCCATGGCCGGGCCCATCATGTCCAATTGTCCTTTCATTACTCTTTTTAAAAGCATGTCAACCGTTAATAATCGGTTGATCTCATTAGTGCCTTCAAAAATTCTATTAATTCTTGCATCACGATAGCTTCTTGCTGCAGGATATTCTTCACTGTATCCATTCCCACCAAAAATTTGAACACATTCATCAACTACATAATCTAATACTTCACTTCCAATCACTTTCAACATGGCACATTCAATAGCATATTCTTCTGCGGCACCTAACAATGCTTTTTCGAAAACTACTCCTTGTTCCATTAATTCCTTTTCTTTTTTATCAATGTAATCGCTAGTGCGATATGTAGCGCTCAAAGCAGCAAAAACACGAATTGCCTGCTCCGACAATTTATATTTAATTGCACCAAATGAAGAAATAGGAACATTAAATTGAATCCTTTCATTTGCGTATTTTACAGAAATATCTACTAATTCTTTTGCACCACCTAGCACGCCTACGCATAATTTATATCTTCCAATGTTGAGTATATTAAATGCAATTAAATGTCCTTTTCCAATTTCGCCTAAAACATTTTCTATAGGAATATGCATGTTTTCATAAAATATTTGGCAAGTGGAAGACCCTTTAATTCCCATCTTTTTTTCTTCTGCGCCTATAGTAAATCCCGGAGTATTTTTTTCTACAATAAAAGCCGTAAACTTATCACCATCTACCTTTGCGAAAACTGTAAATATATCTGCAAAACCTGCATTTGTAATCCACATTTTTTGACCGTTAAGAATATAATGTTTCCCATCAGCACTTAATTCAGCTTTTGATTTTGCTGCAAGCGCATCACTTCCGCTACCGGGTTCTGTTAAACAATAACTTGCGTGTAATTTTCCGGAAGCAAGACCCGGTAAATATTTTTGTTTTTGTTCCTCCGTTCCGAAATATAAAATAGGTAATGTTCCAATACCCGATTGAGCGCCATATGCAACAGAAAATGCATGAGCAGTTCCCGTCATTTCTGTTACTACAGAAATTGTATTAAAATCCTTATTAAATCCACCGTATTGTTCCGGTATTGGCAATCCGAGAATACCAATCTCTCCTGCTTTAGTTAAAAGCGATGCCATTAATCCCTCTTCATGCGCATCTATGCGGTCGAGATTTGGCAATACTTCTGTATCTACAAAATCTTTTGTCATTTGTTTGATCATCAGTTGCTCTTCATTTAATTCCTCCGGAATAAATATGTCCTGCGGAGTGGCATCCTTAATTAAGAATTCACCTCCATTGATAATAATTGTTTTTTGCATTATTTCTGCCATGATAATATTATTTAAATAGTTTACTAATAAATTTTTTGTTGTTATTAATTGAGTCGTTCATAAATTCCTGCTATTCCTTGACCACCTCCAACACATGCCGTAACCATTCCATATTTTTTATTTAAACGTTTCAGATCATTTAATATTTGGACAGTTAATTTTGTTCCAGTACAGCCAAGCGGATGACCCAGAGCAACAGCTCCGCCATTTATATTTACAATTTCAGGATTTAAATGCGCTTCTCTTATTACCGCCAATGCCTGTGCTGCAAATGCTTCATTTAATTCGATCAGATCAATATCTTCCAATTTCAAATTCGCCATTTTTAAGGCTTTCGGAATTGCAGCAACGGGACCAATACCCATAATTCGTGGCTCAACACCAACAGTAGCGCAACTAACCATTCGTGCAATTGGTTGCAGATTTAATTCCTTCACCATTTTTTCACTCATCACTATCACAAAACTTGCTCCATCGGAAGTTTGGGAAGAATTACCCGCAGTAACCACACCATTTGCAGCAAAAACCGGTTTTAATTTAGCTAAGGCTTCCAAATTAGTATCTCTTCGCGGGCCTTCATCGGTATCAACACTATATTTTTTTTCAGCCCTCTTATTTTTTTCATTTACAAATATTTCTGTTACCTCAATTGGTGCAATTCCATCTGCAAATAATTTATTGTCAATCGCATTAATTGCTTTTTTATGCGAGTTAAAGGAATAAACATCGGCATCCGCTCTCGAAATATTAAAATCGTGGGCAACATTTTCTGCTGTTAATCCCATACCAATATAATAATCGGGATGTGTTTTTGCCGTTTCATAATTTAATGCAACCTTCCATCCTGCAGTTGGAACCAGCGACATGGATTCTACTCCACCGGCAATTATACAATCAGCCATGCCGGCTTTTATTTTTGCAACAGCAATAGATATTGTTTCTACACCACTTGCACAATATCTGTTCACAGTCATACCTCCTGTTGTTATTGGCAATGCTCTTACAGCTATCATTCTACCTATCTGCAAACCTTGCTCCGCTTCCGGAACTGCATTTCCTACAATTAGATCATCAACACGCAAAGGATCCAATTGCGGCACCTTCAATAATAGTTGACGAATTAATTCCACGGCCAAGTCATCAGGTCGTGTAAATCTGAATAAGCCTCTTGGTGCTTTTCCAACTGCGGTCCGGAGACCGGCTATGATATATGCTTCCATCAATGCTTTTAGTTTGTATTAATTAATAAAAAAATGTATCGGGATATGCGTATCGGGACAAGGGATTGATTATCGTAAGGTGTTAAATTAATTTCCTGTTTTATATTTTTCATTATTTAAACTTTAAGAATTATTCTATTTATTTACACTAATTTTTCCTTAAATCAATATATTTTTTTCTGTAAAATATCCATTTTTTTCAAAACAGGCGAAATTTTTTCTGTTGATAAAAATTCGAATTCCCTGACTAAAATCAATTGCGTTTCCAGTTCATAGGAAGAACCTGTAGCTATAGCAAGAAAATAATTAAAATCTTTTGTTGTGTATCTTCCACTTCCCTCTGCAATATTTGAGGGGATAGAAATTGCACATCTTTTAATCTGCGATGTCAGCCCATAAATTTCGTCCTTAGGAAATTCTATTGTCATTTGATAAATAATTTTTGCTAAATCAACTCCTTCCTTCCAAATCTCCAGTTCTTTGTAATTATGCATGTTTTTTTGTTTTTAAGGTTAAACAATTATTTTAATTTTACTTCCCAATAATTTGTCCCGTGTCCCGTGTCCCGTGTCCCGTGTCCCGTGTCCCGTGTCCCGTGTCCCGCGTCTCAATTCCTCAACGGTTTTCCCGTCTTTAAAATAAACTGCATTCTTTCCAGTGTTTTTTTCTCTCCAAGTAGCGACAAAAAGGCTTCGCGTTCCAGATCTAAAAGATATTGTTCATTTACAGTTGTTGGCTGAGAGAGGTCGCCACCACATAAAATATAACATGCCTTTTGTGCGATCTTTTCATCGTGTTCGGAAATATATCCGGCCATTTTCATGGATGCGATACCGGTATAAAAACTACCGAGAGCACCTCTTCCTAATACTTTTATATCTGTTCTTTGTTGCGGTTGTGTGTATCCTTCTTCTGCTAATTCAAGCACTGCTTTTTTAGCTTCTGCAATTACGCGATTGCTGTTAATTATTTCCTTGTCTATTCCTTTACGCAAAATACCGAGTTCAAATGCTTCACGTGCAGATGTTGCAACTTTTGCCATTGCAATATTTAAACTCATTTCCTGTAAGGTTGGAATCTCGATATCTCCCTTAAAATATTTATCACTTGCACGCAAAGCAAATTCTTTTGTTCCGCCACCGGAAGGAATTAATCCCGCTCCAACTTCCACCAAACCGATATATGTTTCAGCAGCGGCAACTGCAATATCGCTGTGCATAGTCATTTCACATCCACCGCCAAGTGTTAATCCATGCGGACAAACAGCAACAGGAATTCCCGAATATCGCACGCGCATCATGGTATTTTGAAAATATTTAATAGCCATATTCAGTTCATCATATTCCTGATCGATAGCAAGCAATAACATCATGGCAAGATTAGCTCCGGCAGAAAAATTAGCAGCATCATTTCCAATCACAAGTCCCCTGTAATTATTTTCTGCAATATCAATCGACTTATTAATACCTTCCAAAATTTCGCTCCCGATCACATTCATTTTCGTATGAAATTCAAGATTTACAACTCCATTACCAATATCGTGTAATGTAGCTCCCGCATTTTTCCAGACCGGTTTATTTGATCTGTAATTGTCCATTATAATAAAAGAATCTGATCCTGGAATATCCAGATAGGAATCAGTATTGATATCATAATATTTTCTTTTCCCCTTTTCCACTTTGTAAAAAGCGTTGATACCATTTTTCAGCATTGTGTAAACCCAATCCGCTGCTTTAATTCCGGCAGCCTCCATTGCAGATAATGATTTTTGAACACCTAAAATATCCCATGTTTCAAAAGGTCCAATCTCCCAACCAAATCCGGCCTTCATAGCATCGTCAATTTTATAAACTTCCCCTGCAATTTCCGGAATTCGATTGCTGATGTAAGCATTAACATTATAGGTTACGCTGCGATAAAATTCTCCGGCCTTATCAGTTCCGGCATGTAAAATTTTTATTCGTTCTTTAAGATCATCAACAGGTTTTGCAGAGTCTGTAGTTGCAAATTTTGTTTTTGAAGTTTGTTTATACTCAAATGTATTTAAATCAATTACCTGAATTTCACTTTTGCCATCTGCTCCTTTTACTTTCTTAAAAAAACCTTGACCGGTTTTATCTCCCAGCCATTTGTTTTCAATTAATTTATTTATATATGCGGGTATGATAAACATCTCCCGGCTTTCATCATCCGGACAAGCGTCGTAAGTATTTTTTGCTACTTTTATCAGGGTATCAATTCCAACTACATCGGCTGTGCGAAAGGTTGCAGATTTAGGGCGACCTGAAACAGGGCCGGTTAAGGCATCTACTTCATCAATAGAAAGCGATAATTTTTCCATAACCCTTAAAACGGTCATGATGCTGAAAACGCCAATTCTATTTGCAATAAATGCCGGAGTATCATTGCACAAAACGGTAGTTTTCCCTAAAAAACGATCGCCGTAATCCATTAAAAAATTTACAACTTCAGGATCTGTTTTTGGAGTGGCAATAATTTCCAATAATTTGAGATAACGTGGAGGATTAAAAAAATGTGTTCCACAAAAATGTTTTTGAAAATCGTCACTTCTTCCGTTTATCATTAAATGTATCGGGATACCGGAAGTGTTAGAAGTGATCAAGGTTCCGTGTTTTCTAAAGATTTCTACCTTTTCAAAAAGTTGTTGTTTAATTGCAAGATTTTCGATAACAACTTCAATTATCCAATCACACTCCTTTATTTTATTCAGGTCGTCTTCAAAATTTCCTGTTGTAATAAGTTTCAAAACATTTTGGGCATAAATTGGTGAAGGATTTTGTTTAACTGCCATTTGTAAACTATCGTTCACTAATTTATTTTTAGCATTTTTATCTGCTGAGGTAACATTTTCTAATTTAGGATCTACCATATCGAGCAGGATGGTTTGTACACCAATATTTGCAAAATGACATGCAATGCGACTTCCCATCACACCGCTACCAAGAACTGCTACCTTTTTAATTATTCTGTTCATTATTATTTATTAATTATGTATTGGGAATTATTTAGCATTATTGATTGATATTAATAGCCTAACTGATCAGCGCTTGTTTACTTGCTTTTTCAAATTTTTCCGTAATCATTTCATGTGCTTTTAACAAATAGGATTTGTCGTTATAAATTCTCATCATCATAGCTGCACCTTCAATTGCACAAACAGTTTCCTTTGCAAAAATTTCTGCTGCATCCTTGCTATATCTTTCTTTATAAATATTTGTAAGTGCATTAATCCAATCATCGAAGAATTGTTTAATTGGTTTTCTGAATTCCGGAACCACATCATTTGTTTCCATAGCAATATTTGCCATTAGGCAGGCGCCTTCGCCATTTGCAAAAACGTCAATACTTTTTTCGCCCAGCAATTTAAGTTTTTGTGTTGCTGTTAATTCACTATCATAAGCATAAATAAAAACCTTATCTCTATAATGATCCTTTAAAACTTCGAGCACCTCCTTCATGAGGTCTTCCTTGGAAGAAAAATAATGGTAAATGCTTCCTTTCAGTAAACCACAGGCATCTCCAATATTCGACATTGTTGTTTTGTGGTAACCTTGGGTTCTGAAAAGATTCAGAGCCTCCTTGATAATGGTGAATTTCTCTACTTTTTTGACAGGCATAGAACAAAGTTATGCTGTTTTTCGAATTTACCAAACGTTTGTTTGAATAAATATGAAAAAAAATAACCGGCTACAGTTGCAGCCGGTCACTTCGGATATCATTAGTAAATTTAAATCTTAATAAAGTGGATCTCTTCCGCTCCTGTATCATCCACCAACTGCAGGGTTACATCCGTTACTTCCATTACCTTCCACTCGTAATTGAGCATATCAAGTTCAGGGCTACCGGATATCGTAATAGAAACCTGTTTGTCAAACTGCTCATCAGAAATCGTTTGGATAAGCCAAACACCGGTAAATGCCTCGGTTACATTAGTGGCCGACATGGTTCCATTGCTGTAAAATTCGAAGGTAAACTCTCCAAAAGGACCTGCATCACCATAGGTGTCTCCGTAAAAATTCACCTTGTAGGTTCCCGGAATAATACTTTCTGCCTCTGAGATCGACATATTATCCAATTCTGATTTTGTGCATGCTGTGAAGGACATTGCAACTACCAAAGCTGCCATAAACACTCTTAAATTCCTCATACTTAAAATTTTTAATGGTTTAATTAATAAAACTGTTTTTACCTGTGTTGCGTTGCACGAGTGCTGCGAGTGTATGCTGTCACATTTTTGGGGTAATCCTCGAAATCTTAACGACTGAATAACCAACTTTATGATAATTTAATTCAAATTTGGTAAAATATCTCTCTTTTTACCTTGTCAGCCATCAGCTATTACAGAAATTTATTGTTAAAAAGTTTGCATTTCCTCTTCCAATTAAAGCTTTTTAGATTTTTTCAAAATGGATCTCTTCGCTTGGAGTATCATCCTTAAGTTTCATAACAGAATCCGTTAATTCAGTTATCAGCCAACTTCCATCCAGATTTTCCATTTGTTTGTCGCCACTTATGGTAAATTCTATTTCTTTATCATAAGCAGGGTCATCGTCGCTGTTTTTTACCATCCAAACTCCGCTAAAAGTGGATGTTCCTTTTGTAGCGGTTATTGTTCCATCTTCAGCAATATTGAAGGTGTAACCATCAAAGTCGCTACTAACTCCATCGCTATTATCATAATAATAGGTTACTTTCCAGCTTCCCCCGACCAAAGTTTACACTTCTGTTAGTGTAAGATCTGATGGGAGGTGATCAGAACAAGAGGACAACATCAATACTGTTAATACTGTGGCCATGATCAAACTCCTATTTTTCATACGTTCAGATTTGTTTTTATAAATTTTATTAAATGTTTGCAATTTGAATACACAAACGGGCCTCAAGTCACTATAGTTGCAGCAGAGCAGCGACACATAAAGACGGTTTCCGAGATATATTTTTATATCTCTGACTAGTAATTTTTATTACAAACTACGTTTTTACATACAAATTGTGGGAACAGAATACCTGTAAATTCGAGATAGACAACTGTAACTTTTTGTCAAAATCAGAGATCCCAGCCTATATCTCTCCTAAAATATCGGGTATCGTAGTAAATTCTTCCGGCATTAACATAACAGGAGCGCAAAGCTTCAAATAAATCTGACCCAAAAGCGGAAACAGCCAACACCCTTCCACCGCTGGTGATTATATTTCCATTGGTATCAACGGTTGTACCGGCATGAAAAATCATACAATCCTCCGTGTTTTCTAATCCACTTATTTGTTTACCTTTTTCAAATTGCCCCGGATATCCATCGCTTGCCAATATAACAGTTGCGCAGGCTCTCTCATCAACTACCAAATGTTGATCCTTTATATTTTCATTATGCACGGACAAAAAAAGTTCGAGTATATCATTTTTAACTCTGGGAAGAATAACCTGCGTTTCCGGATCTCCTAAACGAGCGTTGTATTCTATTAGGTAAGGTTCATCCTTACAATTAAAAAGTCCGAAATATAAAAACCCTTTATATTTTATACCTTCCTTTGTTAATCCTGAGATTGTAGGTTGAATAATCTTTTCTTGCACCTTTTGCATAAAACTTTCCGTCACAAATGGGGGTGGAGATACAGCACCCATTCCTCCGGTATTTAATCCGGTATCGCCATCACCTGCTTTTTTATAATCTTTGGAAGGAGGCAATATCAAATAATGATCACCATCAGTTAATACGATAACCGTTAATTCAATGCCATAAAGAAATTGTTCTAATACAACTTTGTTTCCGGCGGATCCAAATTTTCCTGACAGCATTAATTGCAGTTCGTTTTTTGCTTCTGCATGATCATTACAAATGATAACACCTTTGCCCGCGGCTAAACCATCTGCCTTTAATACAATGGGCAAAGGTTGTTCGGAAATATATTTTAATGCCTCCGTTATTGTTTCATTTGAAAACTCTTTATATGTCGGGGTTTGCACATTATTGCGCAGCATAAATGCTTTTGCAAAAACTTTAGAACCTTCCATTTGTGCGGCAATTTTTGCCGGACCAATTACCGGTAAATTTTCCAGACCGGGAAATGTCGCAAAAAAATCAACTATGCCTAGTACAAGCGGATCCTCCGGTCCAACAACTATCATATCGATATATTGCTCCAAACAAAAGGTTGCCAACATTGGAAAATCGGTTGGCTTTATATCTACATTTTTTCCGCATAATGCTGTGCCCGGATTACCCGGAGCTATAAACAACTTCTCACATAGGGGCGATTGAATAATTTTCCAGGCGAGTGCATGTTCTCTTCCACCTGAACCGAGCAACAATATCTTCATGAAACAAAGGTAAGCCAGTAAATTGAATTGAAGAATACAGCATTGGATTTCATAAAAAGGAATTTCTTACATCCGATAGTATATTTGCAGCACCTTAGCTAAGGGATATTCAAATATATTATATATTATTCAATAAAATGAAGGTAACCGAACATATAAACAAGGCAGATAAGACCTTATTATCTTTTGAAATATTACCTCCCTTAAAAGGGAAAAGCATACATAATATTTATGAGGTATTGGATCAGTTAATAGATGTAAATCCTGCATTTATTAATGTTACTTATCATCGAAGTGAATATATTTATAAAAAACGTGGTGATGAAAGATTTGACAAAGTATTTATCAGAAAACGTCCGGGAACTGTTGGTATCTGTGCAGCCATACAATTCAAATATAAAATAGATGCTGTTGCGCATATTATTTGTGGAGGGTTCACAAAAGAAGATACAGAGGATGCATTGATAGATCTCAGTTATTTAAATATTGATAATGTTTTATTGTTGCGTGGTGATGCATCAAAAAATGAACGTGATTTTATAGCGGAACCCGGAGGCCATAAATTTGCAGATGATTTGGTTTCGCAGGTAGTAGATATGAATAAGGGAATATATTTAGAGGAGGATTCCATACAGGGATATAAAACAGATTTTAATATTGGCGTTGCCGGTTATCCTGAAAAACATTTTGAAAGTCCTAATTTAAAAAGTGATCTTAAATATTTAAAACAGAAGGTGGATCGCGGTGCAGATTATATTGTGACACAAATGTTTTACGACAACAATAAATATTTTGAATTCGTAAAAAAATGCAGAGCGGAAGGGATTACAGTTCCGATAATTCCGGGGATAAAACCGATAACAGGTGCTTCTCAGATACAAACCATTCCAAGAACTTTCCATGTCGATATTCCTGAGGAATTAAATGATATGATAGATGCCTGCAGTTCAGTAGAGGAGGTAAAACAAGCCGGTGTAAACTGGTGTATAGATCAATCCAAAGAGTTGGTGCGCAGCGGAGTCCCGTGTATCCATTACTATACCATGGGAAATGTTGGCGCCATGCGCAAGATCATAAAGGAAGTATTTCCTTAATTACAGTTTTTTGGCAGAATTGAGCAAAACACGAATAATGGAATAAAAAATTAATTTTAACATTTGGTATTTGCTACAATTCAATTCGTGATTTGGATTAACAATAAATTTTGATGACACATTTTGTGTTTAACAAAAAAAGGATTCCGGCTTTGATATCAATTTCAAACATCAAACGTTTGAGTATAAAATAATAAGTTGCATTTTGTTTGTAAAGGATTAAAATAGTTTGTGCATTTTATTGCAGGTGCAACTGAATTAATAAATATATTCAAAATTAAAATAAACATTGTATTCAAAAAAAAGTAATTGATTTTATAAGAATAAATTCAATTACAATAACGCCAGGTAGAATGTAATCCAACTGGCTATATAACAATAAATCAAAGCCGGTTACCCGTTTAAAAAGTTAAAGAAAAACCTATATTTGGATTGAACAGGACTTGATTCCACTCAATCACTTCATCTACTCTTTCCGTAATGATATTGACATCCTTATAATCCAAAATTTCGGTGGTAGGTATATCTGCGGTTTCTCGCATCATATTTAAATCTAATACAAGAGATGTTTTTTCTCCGATTTTAAATCTTCCACCCAAACCTATATTTGAAACAAATCCAGCACTCACCTTATTTTCAATTTGGAGTGAATTGAGATAAGAATCGGTGAAATTAAACTCCTGGTCCGGAAAATAAACCCGCATTCCACCGGCTTGCAATTTTGCATATACACTGCTAAAAACACCGTCACTTACCGGTATTTCACAGTATAACCCTGTTAACACCCCAAATGAAAAAAAATTATCGGAGTTGAAACTGCTCAATTCAAATGTTTCCAGATAAAACGATTCATCTACACCACAACTTCTTCCATACAAGCTGGTGATCATTCCTAACCATTTCTTTTTAAAAATAATGTCTGCACCTACCAGAAAACCGTTGGATTTTGCATCCGGAGATGATAGCGTGTTGTTAAAGCCGGGTAGTTCAAAAGGGTAATTTTGTAACAAAGCACCTGCTTTTATGTTTGCAGTTACTTTAATCATATCACCGTTTGTAGTTTGAGCGCCCAACAAGAGCGGGGTAATAAGAATTGCGATAATCCAAATGCATTTTTTCATAATTAAATTTTAAAGTTGAAAACAAATAAAAAAAAATCCGTCAGTTGTATATAATCTATTTAAAACAGGATCAATAGAAACGGCCCTTGTAAAAATTGCCGACGCTGCTGTTGCATAATTATCATTTGGTGAATTCATTTCCCAAAGTTGCACACCTGACATTGTATTAATGGCGTGTATTTTTCCATCACCGGTACTTCCGTAGTATAACACACCATCATGATACACCATATCAGTAGGGGTTGCTCCAGCATCAAGGTTTTCCCAGATTATGCTTCCCGAACCCGGATCTAAAGCATAAATACTTTCATAACTTGTTTTTACAATAATCTTATTTTCTACCATCATCAAATTACCCATCAACAGATCTTCTCCATAACCTGTAAATAATCTCTGCCACAATTTTTCTCCTGTTTCCGCATCTAAACAAAACATATTAAATGTTCCTTTAAAATATATTTTCCCTTCATAATAAAGAGGTGGATAAATAGCACTATTCCCATGCGGATCAATATCATCCACCATCCATAAAATAGAATCTGCTGTCATATTATATGCGTACAAATCAACTTTACCATCGTAAGGTGAGGTTCTGTATTGCCGGTTTTGAAAATATAAAATGGTATCATTATTTGCTTCAATCACAGCAGTAGGCGGGTAAATTCCTACGGAATATTCATCCTGCATTTCAATAGTAAATATGGTATCCCATATACCCGTATAAATATCAGTCATAACTATAGAACCTGAGTAAAATGGATTTGTTCCTGTGAGATGTACATGAAAAAGGATATTGTTTAAATGCGTAATCTTTGGCATCCTGTCGCCCGGACACTCATAATGCCACAAAATACTTCCATCGTTTAAGTCTACCACACGGGGATCAGAATTACAAAGAGTTACATAATAATGATCATAGATATAACTTCCATTACCAGGCACAGTGGCAGGACTATTACAATTAATTTCAAATGCGGCATCCGTTTGCCAAATTATATTTCCAAATTCCGTATTGGCAAATTTTAAATACATAGGATCATCCATAGCATTTTGTTGGGCACTAAACAGAACGCCGTCATTATAGACTAATGGTGCTATACAAATTTTATAAATTGTATCCTCCGCTAAGGGCATTTGCCATACAACCGGAATAGGTAAAATATCATCATTTGAATAGGAAACAGAATAATTTTCAAATACTTCTTCTCTGCATCCGCAAAGAAGAAGTATTAAACAATTAAATATGATGCTAAACATTTTCATATTATCTTTCAGGGGTTGAAAAAAATAGTCCATGATTTCCTTCAAAAAGATCATCCAACATCTGATGTGTTTGATCATCATTTCGCATGCTGAAATGATTTGATCCAATCATTTTCCTATCGTAACCGGGCAGTTCTTCAACCTGACCCAGACATTCACTTGCTGATTCAGTGAGCACTACACCATCTGACTCTTTAGATATCCAATCATAATTTGCTAACGTTACGCAATCCGTATTTAAATCCTCTGTAACACAGGATCCATCGGGAGATGCGGGGTATTCCTCATCAAAAAGATCACCTAAAGGACCATCATCAAGGCAATAACATGTTTGTCCAACTTCTGTTAATTCATAGGCACCAATAAATCCTTTCCAATTTGTATTTGCATCAATGAACCAATCATACCCTTCTTTATAAGCATCTCTGATTAAAACAGATTCTTCATAGTCGTCAGTAATATCCAAAGCGCAAAAAATAGTTAAATAACATCCAAATGTAGTGAGATCGAAACCATAAATAATATCAGAAAACACTTGAGCCAAATTATCGTATTCTATATATTTGGAATAATAAATATTGGTCATCACGTCCGCGTATTCTGCGAGTGTATTATCATCACCTGCACCAAATGGTTCTTCACCATAGGTAATCACATTATTGGGTTCGTGTCCGTCGAGTAAATGTACAAGGGTATTCCACATTAATGGTTCGGTTTCAACTCCGTAGAAACAAACATAAGGAATTTCCGGTACAAATGCATTTAATTCTGCAATTTGTTCTGAACCCACCTCATAACTTTCTGTAATGCCTGAAAAATAATCTTTGAACAATACGGGGGCAATATTATTTTCCAAAGTGCCACAAAAAAAGTCGTTGAAATTTTCCATGGTGGTCGGGTTTAACAGGAGGTCGAGAAAAAAATTACTTTCTACAAATTCAGCAACTGGTCCGGCTGTCAAAGCATTGCAGGTTGACCCTGACCAGTCCATTAAATCTTCCTTATTATTGAGCACCCGCGCACCTTGATGGGAGGTTCCAAAGGTAACGAGACCACCGAAAGACCTTGGTTCCGGGCCCCATTCTCCGGTAAAATAGGAATAATCTATTCTGCGAGAAACAATTCCACCCTGACTATGACCTATTATAATTGCATGGTCATCAGCCTCATCAATAGCCTCCAGATCGCTTCGCAATTCAGCAGCTGCAAAGGAGAGAGAAACATCGGCATAATCAGGCCTGCTGGAATTAATTTTATAGGTGGTGGCGGAATAAAGAGAAGCCTGACTCCAGCTAATTTCTACAGTACCAGCCTCATCACCCTGCCCGCCGAGCCCATGAATAAAATATACCTCACGATCCGGGATCAATAGAGGCGAAGCCCAGATATCAGCAGTAAAATAAGTTGGATTAAATTCAAAAGGAATACTATTTCCAACTTCAATACTGTGATCAGGTACACAATCCAGACCCAATTGAGCAAAACAGTTTACATATATTAAAACCGATAGAACGGGAACAATTATCTTTTTCATAATCTAAATTTTTAGGGTAAATCAATTTTTTACAAAGGATTCGGAATAATTCACCGAAACCCCAATCAGCTTTATAATATAAATACCTTTTTCAAAGGAATTGATATTGATATTAAACTCGGTTACGCCATTCATAATTGAATTTTCCAGTATTTGTCTCCCAGTATTATCAAAAATGTATAATTTGAGTTCTGACGAGTTTGCCGGGAGCACAATCTTTATATAATTATATGCAGGATTTGGAGCTAAGGATATTCTGTCCTCAATTACCGTTTCCTCTTCCTCTTCCGCAAATTTTCCCGGACCATAATTTGTAATTGTATAACTTGGATACTCCACAATTTTATATTCTTGCACACAATTTACCGGGAAACGGTCATCCCATTTTTTTTCGATACTATACGATGGTACTACCTTTCCTGCCGCATTCAAACGAAAACCCTTTTTAACGGAATAATTAAAAGAGCCATCACTGCGATACATGATCATCTCATTGGATCTTTTAGAATTATTAAATATAAGCTCCATGGAATCTTTTACAAATTTTAAATATCCCGAACCAAGATTGGAATAAATAAATCCCGAATCGAGCATTTCCTGTTTCAGAGTAGCCGTTAACTGTATAAAGTCAGGTACCAAATCAACACTGTGTGCAGTAAGGTAATTTTTAAGTACACTGTAATTACTTTTGTACATATTACTGTGCAACTTGTTTAATATTAAATTACCAAATCGATCGTAAACCTTTATCCGTGACTTATCTATAATTGTTTTTACAGGTTTTGTCATCCAGGCTTCATACTGATAATTTTCTAAGTGATAAATGGTGGTCTTTAGATCATTATTCGTGTAAACTAAATGCACGATACTATCCGTAGTTATCTCCGGCATTAAATTTACTTTTTCTGTAATCGAAAATGCACTCAGGGAATCTGAGATGAGATAATACACCTTAGAATCCTTGACGAAATTAATAGAACTTTTAATGGTGCCCTGGCCTTCTGCAATTTTAAATTGCAAGAGGATAAAAATGAGCAATAAAAAAAAAGTTTTAATTTTTTCGGGTGGGTACCGCAAAATAAATTTTAAATTGCGATTCGCCGGGTGGCCTGCATGCAGACCAATAACAATTGATTTCATTTAATTGAATTTTAGGGTTAAACAATTAATTGCAAGGCTAAAATGTTTTTTTTAGAAAAACAAATTTTTTTGAAAGTATTTTTTTAATGCAGACAGGGCAAGTGTGTAGTCGATTTAAAAATATTGAGCAGAAAAATATTTTCACTTATTATCCTACAAATTGAAAATGACATACTAAAAAAATGTGTTTCCTCCTTCCTTTTGCTCCTCACTCCTTCTCGTCAGCTCCGGAATCCAACTCCTTTAAAATTTTATTTACATCTTCCTCAGTAGAAGTGAGTTTGGCTTTGCAAATCTTTATAAGCAGTGCGGCGCGTTTTACCTTTTCAGACAATTCGTCAACAGATATTTCGCCGTCCTCAATTTCTGCAACTATTGTTTGCAGTTCTTCGAATGCCTCGGTATAATCCATTTTTTCTTTCATGTTGTTTCCTTTTCCTTTATGGTATTAACTGTACTATTTATCTCCCCGGTCAAAATTATCGTTTTTATTTCATCTCCCGTCTTTAGATCTGAAACATTGCTAATTGATTTTCCATTGAACATTGTAATACTATAACCCCGTTGTAACACTTTCTCCGGACTCATATTTGTTATGTTTTTTTGAATATGTTCCATTTCCAGATTATTATTTTTTAGGAATCCCGTTGAGGTACTTCTTATTCTTTCTGTTAAACTTTCAATATTCAATACAGAGGTTTTACAAAAAACAATTGCATCCTTTTGAATATCAGCAATAATTTTTAACAATGATGATCGTTCATTTTTAAACATAAACCCGGATTGCTGTACTATACTTTGTATTTGTTCTTTTATAATACTTTTATTGTAAAGGAGTTTATTTTCCACTACCGACCTGAACAATTGTGTATAGGATCTCAGTTTTATGTTTTGATCAGATAATAATTGTTGTGATTCATCAATTATTATATCCTGTGCCTGTTGTACCGGAACTGCAAAATTATGAAATTTCTGCAAAAGGTATTCCGCTATCTTAGTTGGAGTTATTGCATTTTCGTAGGAGATCATTTCAGATACCGTGAGATTTGTTGCATGCCCAATACCTGTAATAACCGGAAGTGGGAATAACGCAATTTCTTTTGCAAGTATATAATTATTATAACAGGATAAACCCACATCACCACCACCGCCACGGATAATAGCAACTACGTCAAAATGTTGTTTCACCTTTTTAATGCTGGCCAACTGTCGGGTAATCGAAGGGATCGCTTTTTCACCTTGCAGTACAGAAGGAAACAGCATGTGAAAAAATGTGTAATTCCAATTATTGGATTCTATCACTTTAATAAAATCGGCATATCCTTTACTCGTTTCCACAGAAATAACTGCAATGCGTTTAGGCAACAATGGCAGACTCCTTTTTTTGTTTTGATCAAAAATTCCTTCCAGTTGCAATCGCTGAATTGTTGCCTGTTTTTCCTTTTCCAAATCGCCCAAAGTATAACTTGCATCAATGTCTAAAATTCTAAGTGACAATCCGTGAACGGGATCAAAAGTAATATTGGCAAGAAATAATATTTTAATACCATCTTTTAAAGGTTCCTGCAAAATTTTTAAGAAGGCGTTATTTATTCTTACATAGTCGTCTTTCCACAATACAGACCGAATTTGTGCCACCACTTTTTCGCCTTGTTTTTCAACCAGTTCGGGATAACAATGGCCGGAGTGGCGATACAAATTTAGTTTATTCATTTCCGCCTTTACCCAAAAATCTGTTTTGTAGCGCTCAGCTAAGGTTTTTTGGATGCTTTTGGTAACCTCAAGCAGGGAGAAAATAGTTTTGTTATTGATGGTCTCTGACATTTGGATTTGTATTAACCTTAAAGGAAAATATTTTTGGGGGAATAAAAGTAGTTCTAAAATTTAATTAAACCCAACTTCATCAAATAATTACCCTAAAATGCAACTCCGACCCTATCATCTCGATTCGTTTCAACCGGAGTTGTATTTTAGTTATATTATTATAAATATCAACCTGTTTTCAGGTAAATAAAAATTTTATTTCTTTCACTTCATATTCACGTCTTTCACCATCGCCTTCCAGGTTTAATAATCCATCCTCACCTACTCCAATTATTTTTCCGGAAATTTTATTTCCATCCACCATAAAAATTCTATCCTCCCTAAAACCGAATAAATATTTATGATATAATTGATTAATTTCCTTAAATTTTAATCCCCGCAGCATAAAATAATATTTTTCAAGCATGCTGCACAAAATTGCAAGAGTTTCAGAAATATCTATTGTAATCCCACTAATTTCTCCTAATGAAATTGCACGCAGTTTTTTATCCGATTTGAATTCCTGATTCACATTTATCCCGATCCCAACGACACTATTTTCGATGCCATTTGCCCTAAATGTATTTTCCATCAAAATACCGGCAATCTTTCTATCACCCACCAAAATGTCATTCGGCCATTTAATTGAAGTAATTTGTTTCTGATTGGGTTGCATTTGCAAACAATGGTCCACACAATCTCTTACCGCGAGCGCAACAGCTTTATTGAAGTAGAATATTTGTTTAGGATCGAGAAAAGTGGGTACGAACAAAAAACTCGCAGTGATGTTTTTTCCAGCCTCGCCTTTCCAGGAAGCACCGAGTTGACCTTTACCGGCAAATTGTTCATCTGCAAATACCAATAATCCTTCATTAGGGCGTTTATCTCCGGTTAATAGATTTTTGAGATAGGTATTCGTGCTGTTAATACGGTCGAGGTGTATCAGCTCCTTTCCGAGAAAAACCGTATTTTCAAGTGCCTGCAAAAGAATTCGTAACTTTGCCATTCATTACAAAGTAAGTGAGAAAAAAAACAAAGAAATTAGAGGAGGCACAATATTCGTTGACCGATAGCGTCATTGAAAGTATTCAGGATAAAAAGGGTGAAAATATCGTTCATCTTGATCTTAGCAGCCTAAATGATGCTGCAACTGATCATTTTATCATTTGCCACGCGGATTCAACAACGCAAGTTAGAGCTATAGCAAACCATATTGTAGAAAATGTGTTTGAGCTTACAGGCATGAAACCTTTAGGTAAAGAAGGTTTTGAAAATTGTGAATGGGTATTAGTGGATTATATGAATGTTGTTGTTCATGTTTTTTACCGCGAAACCCGTAATTTTTATCAGTTGGAAGAGCTTTGGCACGATGCACAAGTTAAAAAAGTAAGTTAAAAGAGCATAAAAATTTCGATGAGTACAGAACAAAACAACCAAAACAGGAACAAACAGAATCCTCAAAAGAAGTTCAATTTCTATTGGATCTACGCAGTAATTGCTGCAATATTAATTGCTTTCATGTATTTTCCGTTTGAGGGAAACCCGGTGGAGTTAAAGGACATTAAAAAGTTCAATACGGAAATGTTGCAGAAAGGCGATGTAAACCGCATTGTTATCGTGAATAACGACTATGCCGAGATCTACATCAAGGCAGACCGGCTCACATCCGAACCTTATAAAAAGGACAAGGTTCCGGAAAAAGGGGCGCAATATAAATACAAGGTGACTACACCTGACGCCTTTATCAATCAATTAAACGAATGGCAGGCGAGTTGGACGGAAGAAAATAAGCTTCAACCTGAAAGCGAAGAGCGCACTAATGTGCTTATGAGTCTTTTGAGTTGGATATTGCCTTTTGTGCTGATTTTGGGTATATGGATATTTATTATGCGCAGAGTTACCGGTGGCGGTGGCATGGGTGGAGGCGGACAGATATTCAATATTGGGAAGTCGAAGGCGAATCTCTACGATAAAGACACCAAGGTAAATGTGACATTTAACGATGTTGCGGGATTGGATGAGGCAAAAGAAGAAGTAATGGAAGTGGTGGATTTTCTCAAAAATCCTAAAAAATATACCGCATTGGGTGGTAAAATTCCGAAAGGGGTGCTTTTGGTTGGTAGTCCGGGAACGGGCAAAACTTTATTAGCTAAAGCTATGGCGGGTGAAGCACAGGTGCCGTTTTTCAGTATTTCCGGTTCCGATTTCGTGGAAATGTTTGTGGGAGTAGGTGCCAGCCGTGTGCGTGACCTCTTCAAGCAGGCTCGTGAAAAGGCGCCTTGTATCATTTTTATTGATGAAATTGACGCAATAGGACGCGCCAGAGGCAAAAATATGATTCAGAGCAATGATGAGCGCGAGAACACGCTCAATCAATTGTTGGTGGAAATGGATGGCTTTGGAACCGACAAGGGCGTAATTATTCTCGCCGCCACGAACCGTCCCGATGTTTTGGACCCTGCTTTGTTGCGTCCGGGCCGTTTTGACAGGCAAATCTCTATCGACAAACCGGATCTTGCCGGCCGTGAACAGATATTTAAGGTGCATTTAAAACCTATTAAGGTTTCTCCGGAAGTAGATCCGCATAAACTTGCTTTACAAACTCCTGGTTTTGCCGGGGCAGATATTGCAAACGTTTGTAATGAAGCTGCTTTAATTGCTGCCAGAAGAGGAAAGAAATTTGTGGAGATGCAGGACTTTAATGATGCTGTTGACAGAGTAATTGGTGGATTAGAAAAGAAAAATAAACTGATCTCTCCAGATGAGAAAAAAATAGTTGCTTATCACGAAGCCGGCCATGCAATTTGTGGATGGTATTTGGAGCACGCTGATCCATTAGTGAAGGTAAGTATAGTTCCGCGTGGAATTGCAGCTTTGGGATATGCGCAATATTTACCGAAGGAACAGTATCTGTATACCAAAGAGCAGCTTATCGATATGATGTGTATGACCTTGGGCGGAAGAGCTGCGGAAGATATTATTTTTGGGAAGATAAGCACAGGCGCTCAAAACGATCTGGAACGGATCACCAAAATGAGTTATGCCATGGTTACCATTTATGGTATGAACGAGGTGATCGGAAATATTTCTTACAATGATCAGAGTCAGGATTACCGTTTTGCAAAACCATATTCAGAACAAACTGCAACGGTTATTGATGAAGAAGTGCGCAAATTAATTGCTGCTGCTTATATCAGAACAAAGGAATTGTTATCTTCTAAAAAGGTACAGTTAGAAATAATTGCCAAAGAATTATTGGATAAGGAAATTATCTTCAAAGCGGATATGGACAGACTTATCGGTCAGCGTCCTTTTGATGAAAAACATCATGAAGCGATTGTATTGGAGGAAAAAGAAACGATAGTAATTTCAGAAAATGGAGCAGATCACGTGGTTTCTGAAGTAGAAAAGTTAAAGCCGGAGGATACGGAAGTTAAACCTTTTTGAAATAAGATTTAACAACTCAAAGCGGGATTAAAAAATTTACAAACCGTGGCAGGAATAGCCGCGGTTTGGTGTTTTAATAGGATAATTGTGCGGAGAGTTAGTGCAAACATCATGGCAATTGATCCTAAAGTCAGGTGTATTTACTCATTAGCATATTGAAAGGAGGATATCTCTGATAAATACAAAGAATTAAAGTGTTTATAACATCATACATTATTCTTGATAAATTATAGAAATTTGAGCTTTCAATCGTTAATGACCTAGCAAAATTTTGTGTAGCGTTTATTTTGATAGTGCTGGTTTTAGGAATTACTTGTTTTTATTTTAATTTTGATTGGATCACAAAACGGAATTTTAACCAATACCGGCATAATAAATATTGGTAAAAAAATAAAAAAAGATATGGCAAAAATATTATCCGCCAAAGAAAAAATACTAAGCAATGTGCGCAGTGCACTGCTGCATCAAACAAAACAACCTTATGCAAATCTGGAAACCAACGATTCGTTTTATGCAATAGAGAACGAAGCACTCGAAATTATTTTTGCGGAAGCCTTTACTGCGGTTTCGGGGCAATTTGTGTTTTGTGAAAATGAAAAGGAATGTGTTGATACTTTAAAAGAACTCGTAACACAAAAAGCCTGGGCGCATATTGTTTGCCCTGAAAAACAATTACACGAATTATTCGACCGCAATCAATTTATTCAATACGAAAGTAACGCTTCCGTATTGGAAGCGGATGCGGGTATCATGTTATGTGAGGCATTAATTGCAAGAACGGGATCCATATTAATTTCCAGTCGCCAGCAAAGCGGAAGAACCTTACCTATTTTTCCGGAAGCAAATATTGTAATTGCATCTACCAAACAATTGGTATTGGATATTCACGAAGGGTTTGCTGTGATCAGAAAAAAATATGACGGCAATTTCCCCTCTATGGTGAATTTGAATACAGGCCCGAGTCGCACGGCAGATATAGAAAAAACATTAGTATTAGGCGCACACGGACCAAAAGAAGTATATGTTTTTTTAATTGATAACTGGCCCGTATAATCAGTGGATGGAAAAAACAAAAATTTATTTCGCTTCCGATTTTCATCTCGGCATTCCGGATCACGCTTCCAGTCTTGAAAGAGAAAAAAAAATAGTGCGTTGGCTGGATGAAATTAAATCAGATGCCAAACAAATTTTTTTAATCGGTGATCTTTTTGATTTTTGGTTTGAATATAAACATGTAGTTCCTCGCGGTTATGTGCGACTCTTAGGAAAACTTGCAGAATTAAAAGACAGTGGAATTGATGTGCAGATATTTACAGGTAATCACGACCTTTGGATGTTCGGATATTTTGAACAGGAATTAAAAATTCCGGTTCACCAAAAACCCATTCAAATTGAGGCAAATGGTAAAAAATTTTATATCGGTCATGGCGATGGAATTGGCCCTGGAGATAAGGGTTTTAAATTCATGAAAAAAGTGTTTAAAAGCAGGCTGGCACAGGTTTTATTCGGCATGTTACATCCTTTTATTGCATTTAAAATTGCGCGCTATTTTTCCTATAACAGCAGAATGTTAAACGTGGAGCGCAAGTTTTTAGGAGAAGATAAAGAGTGGCAAATACTGTATGCAAAGGATATACTTAAAAAGGAACATTTTGATTATTTTTTATTCGGTCACCGACATATTGCAATTCAAATACCAATTGGGGAAAATACATCGTTCATTAATTTAGGCGATTGGATTACTTTCAATTCATACGCAGAATTTGATGGCAATAATTGTATATTAAAATATTATGAGAAATAGTATTTTCATATTTCTTCTCAGCCTTTCTCTAAATAGTTTTGGGGAAGATTCGTTGATTTTAAAAATAAACGTTACCAGTTCTTTTTTAACCACTGATCATTTATTTAATGTTTATTATATCAACGAAAAACAGGAAATTATTCAGTATAATTATGTTGATTCTACACAAAGAAGTTACAGCAATAAACAATTTGGAAAACCAACCTTAATTGATGCCTCCAATGCTTTAAAAGTGATGATCTTTTATGCCGATTACAATATTGTGGTATTATTAGATAATAATTTAGCAGAATTATCTGTAATTAAATTGAGCAACAATATCAATAATAATAATTATCAACCTACTGCTATATGCAAAGAAAGTGAAAGTGATTTTATCTGGATGTACGACGATCTGCGCAGAAAATTAATAAAGTTGGACGAAAGTGGAAACTCGGATGCAGAAAGTGAAGCCTTTGATCAATTATTCAATTTTTCCATTCAGGAACCTAAATTATTTAGTGTAAACAATAAACTGTATTTATATACTACAACTCAAGGACTTCTGGTTTTTGATAATTATGCAAATTATATTTATACAATAAGTGAAATCCCAAAAACTCCCGATCAGGTAAACGAACGTTTTTATTTATGTACTTTAGAGAATGAAATTTCACTTTATATTTTTCAATCACAATTTGAATTATTACTTCCCTTACCTGAAATAAATAGTCTGCAAACAAATCTTGTTGGCGATAAAATCTTTTTAAGAAGTCCTGATCACATCACAATTTATCAGGTAATCAATCGTTAGCGCGGCATTAATTACCTTTGCAACGTTAAGTACATCACCCAAAAATAATTCATGGATCTGATATCAAAATTAGAAGCAATTAAAGAACGTTGGCTGCACATTCAGGAGCAGTTGAGCGATCCTGAAATTATGAGTGATATGAAACGCTATAAATCCCTCAACAAAGATTATCGAGATATGGATCCGGTTGTGGAGGCTTTGGCGGAATATAAAATAGTGTTGGGAAATCTTCAGGACAGCCGACAGATACTGAATACAGCAAAGGAGGATGAGTTGCGGGAGATGGCGAAGGTCGAATTGTTATCCCTGGAGGAAAGAAAAGACACACTGGAAGAAGAAATTAAACAATTGTTGATACCGCAGGATCCTGAGGATGAAAAAAATGCAATTATTGAAATTAGAGCCGGCACGGGTGGTGATGAAGCAGCAATATTTGCCGGTGATCTCGCAGAAATGTACACCCGATTTATTGCAAAACAAGGATGGAAACTGGAGGTGATGAACGAAAATCAGACGGAAAAAGGTGGATATAAAGAGATCGTTTTTGAGGTGACTGGAGAAAATGTGTATGGAAAATTGAAGTATGAAAGCGGAGTTCACCGTGTGCAGCGCGTTCCGGAAACAGAATCGCAGGGAAGAGTGCATACCAGTGCTGCAACAGTTGCAGTTTTACCCGAAGCCGATGAATTTGATATAGAAATAAACCCGGGAGATGTGAAAGTTGATGTTTTCAGAGCAAGCGGAGCAGGCGGACAACACGTTAACAAAACGGAAAGTGCGGTGCGCATGACGCATCTACCTACCGGAATTATTGCCGAATGTCAGGATGAACGCTCCCAAATAAAAAACAGGGCCAAAGCGATGAAGGTTTTGCGCACACGTGTCTATGAAAAATTTTATGCCGAACACATGGCTAAAATTTCCAAAGCCAGAAAAACCCTAGTGTCCACCGGCGACCGTTCAGCAAAGATCAGAACCTATAATTTTCCCCAAAGTCGCGTAACAGACCACCGGATAAATCTTACGATGTACAATCTTCCGGATGTGATGAATGGCAATATTGATGAAATATTGGATGCGCTGCAGGTGGCGGAAAATGCGGAGAAGATGAGGGAAGGAAGTAGTTAATGTACCAATGTAAAAATGTACCAATGTAAAAATGTACCAATGTACCAATGTA
>CAZXBG010000001.1:87021-96618 GCA_964638865.1 uncultured Chitinophagales bacterium
TGAGATGGAGGGTTCAATTTCAGGTGTAAATTCAGGATTATTTGTTCTCACCACTGACGGTTCGCCACTCACCCTGCTCAATTCTCAAATCTCCCTTACCTTTACCAGATGAAACTATCAGTTATAGGGACAGGTTATGTAGGACTGGTTACGGGGACTTGTTTTGCGGAAACGGGGAATCAGGTTATTTGTGCCGATATTAATGAAGAAAAGGTAAAAAGGATGCAAGCCGGGGAGATTCCGATCTATGAACCCGGGTTGGAAACTATTTTTCATAGAAATATCAAACAGGGCAATTTAATTTTTACAACTGATCTAAAATATGCAGTTGACAATTCTGATATTATATTTTTAGCATTGCCAACTCCTCCTTCGGAAGACGGATCTGCTGACCTTAAACATGTATTGGAGGTTGCCGAACAATTAGGAAAGATTATCACCTCTTATAAAATTATAATTGATAAAAGTACTGTTCCTGTTGGTACTGCAGAAAAAGTACAGGAATTGATTGCAAAAAATTGTGTCTGCGATTTTGATGTGGTGAGTAATCCGGAATTTTTACGGGAAGGAATGGCAGTGGAAGATTTTATGAAGCCGGAACGTGTTGTTATCGGAACAGAAAGTGAAAAGGCACAGGAAATATTAAATCGTTTATATGCACCATTTGTCCGCCAGGGAAATCCCATCATTTTTATGGATGAAAGAAGTGCAGAGCTGACAAAATATGCTGCAAATTCTTTTTTGGCGACTAAAATTACATTCATGAATGAGATCGCAAATCTCTGTGAAATATTGGGAGCTGATGTGGATATGGTGCGCAAAGGAATAGGAAGTGATTCGCGTATAGGAAAAAGATTTTTATTTCCGGGAGTTGGTTATGGGGGAAGTTGTTTTCCTAAGGATGTGAAAGCACTAAATATCATGGCAAATCAGTCAGCTTACGATTTTAAAATATTAAAATCGGTGATGGAAGTAAATGAAGCGCAATGGATGGTTTTAATAGATAAAATTATTTCAAAATTCGGCAATGATCTTTCTGATAAAAAATTTGCAGTATGGGGATTAGCGTTTAAACCAAATACGGATGATATTCGCGAAGCACCAGCTTTGTATATTATCAATGCCTTGCTTCAACTCGGAGCAAATATCGCTGCCTTTGATCCTGAGGCAATAAATAATGTAAAAAAAGAAATTGGAGATAAAATTCAATACGGAGAAAATCAATATGCAATATTAGAAAATGCAGATGCATTAATTATTATTACAGAATGGAGCGTATTTCGTTCTCCCGATTTTGAAATGATGAAAAAAGGATTAAAAAATAATATCATTTTTGATGGCAGAAATTTATTTGAATTGGAGGAGATGGAGAAACAGGGATTTTATTATGCGAGTGTTGGGAGGAGGGTTGTGAGTTCTGAGTTCTGGGTTCATTACGGAGGAGATAACTAACTCTGCCTGTAGGTTTGAGGGAGGTGGTTGAAAGGGTTGTAGGAGTTGAAGGAGTTTGTTACAGAAGAAAATCTTTCGGGTGAGAATCGGTTTAAAGTTCTTTATTCCTTGTTCTTTATTCGATATTAGTCTAGGTTGGCAGGGTTCCAGGGTTCTGAGTTCTGGGTTGGTTTTTTTGGGAGATAGGTGTTTTGAATTGTTTGTGAAGTTTGTTAACCATAAAAAATATTATTATGGCAACGTTTAAGAGATTCGAGGATATTGAATCGTGGCAATTGGCGAGAGAATTTTGTAAAATGGTTTCTTTGTTTATTCATCGGGATGAGCTTAGTAAAGATTATCAATTAAAAGATCAAATAAATTCCGAAAGCGAATCTATCATTGATAATATTGCGGAGGAATTTAACAGAGGTGGAAATATGGAATTTGTTAATTTTTTGCGTTATTCAAAAGGCTCGGTAGGAGAATCCCAATCACAATTCTATCGTGCATTTGATAGAAATTATATTACCAAAAATGAATTTGATGAGGGATATAATTTAGTAGATCAAATTAATTCCAAGAACCAAAACATGATTAAATATTTGTAAAAATCAGAATATTCAGGACCGAATTACATAAACAAAAAAAAGATTTAAAAAATTATTAAAATTATTTTCAACCAGAGAAATACCTTACAATTAGAATGGAAATATTAATGCGAGCGCTAATACAACTCAGAACCCAGAACCTGCCTACAAGACGCAGACGCCAGACAGGCTCAGAATCCAGAACGGATGCTGCGAAGTTTTACTCAATACAAGATCCGAAACCATGAAAAGAGTATTAATAACCGGAGCAGCAGGATTTCTTGGATCACATTTATGTGATAGGTTTATAAAGGAAAAGTATGAAGTGATCGCAATGGATAATTTAATTACCGGCGATAAAAAAAATATTGAACATTTATTTCATCTTGAACAATTTGAATTCTTTCATCACGACGTAAGTAAATTTGTTCACGTTCCCGGCAAATTGGATTATATATTACATTTTGCGTCTCCTGCCTCACCTATTGATTATTTGAAAATCCCTATTCAAACACTAAAAGTAGGATCCTTGGGAACACATAATTTATTGGGATTGGCAAAAGCAAAAAATGCAAGAATTTTAGTTGCTTCCACAAGCGAAGTATATGGCGACCCACTGGTGCATCCACAAAATGAGGAATATTGGGGAAATGTAAATCCTGTTGGTCCGAGAGGTGTTTATGATGAAGCAAAACGTTTTCAGGAAGCTATCACTATGGCTTATCATACCTACCATAAATTAGAAACACGCATCGCAAGAATATTTAATACTTATGGTCCGAAAATGCGTTTAAATGATGGCCGTGTTTTACCTGCATTTATAGGTCAGGCGTTGCGTGGCGAAGATCTGACCATTTTCGGAGATGGAAGTCAGACGAGATCTTTTTGTTATGTAGACGATTTAATTGAAGGCATTTATCGTTTATTGTTAAGTGATTATGCTTTACCCGTTAATGTTGGGAATCCAGATGAAATAACAATTAAAGAATTTGCAGAAGAAATTATTGAACTTACCGGAACAAATCAAAAAATAATTTATAAAGATTTGCCGGTTGACGATCCGAAACAACGTCAGCCGGATATTACCCTTGCAAAAAAATTATTACATTGGGAGCCAAAGGTTTCCAGAAGTGAAGGGTTGAAGATCACCTATAATTATTTTAAAAATTTATCGAAAGAACAATTATATAAAGATATTGAAGGACGAAAATTCTAAAATCGAAAACAAAAATTATCCAATTAATAAATTAACAAATTAACAAATGACCCAATGAGTTATCTTGAAATTGCAAAAAATGTATTGCTTTTTGAATCGGAACAGATCAAAAAAACAATGGATAAACTCAATGAGCAGTTCAACGGTTCTGTTGATGCTATTTTGCAAGGCAAAGGCAAACTTGTAGTTTGTGGCATTGGAAAATCAGGAGCTGTTGCGCAAAAAATAACCGCAACATTATGCAGCACCGGAACACCTGCAGTTTTCTTGCACGCAGCAGAAGCAGTGCATGGCGACCTGGGTGTATATGTGGAAGGAGATCCAGTTTTAATGATTTCGAAGAGTGGAACAACAGAAGAAATGTTGCGATTAATTCCTTTTTTTAAAGAATCACATTCCAAAGTAATTTCCATTGTTGGAAATATTACTTCACCCATAGCACGCAACTCCGATTTTGTATTAGATGCCACAGTGGATAAAGAAGCAGATGCCTTAAATCTTGCACCAACTGCATCTACAACTGTTGCATTGGCAATTGGTGATGCACTTGCAGTTTCTTTAATGCATGCTCGCGGGTTTACCGAAAAAGATTTTGCGCGTTTTCATCCTGGCGGACAACTTGGAAAAAATTTATTGCTCAAAGTGGAAGATGTGATGCACGAGTTACACGAAGTTGCGCTGGTTGCAGAAAATAATTCGTTTCGGGAATTGATTATCGCAATGACAAAATTTAACCTTGGAGCTGCCTGCGTTATTGACAAAGAAAATAATTTAATTGGATTGGTAACCGATGGTGATGTAAGAAGAAGTTTAATTGACGATGCTGACTTTTCCAATATGTTTGTGAATAATATCATGACAAAAAATCCTATCTCCATTTCACCGCGAGCAAGTTTGAAAGAAGCAGTGGAAATGATGGAAAACAGAACATCACAACTTTCTGTTTTACCTGTGGTTGAAAATGGGAAATGTTTGGGATTGATCCGGATTCATGATATTTATTTAAATTAATTAGCCAATTGGCAAATTAGCAAATTAGCAAATGGTGGTTAGCCATGAAATTAGCGTACTAATTTAATTTATCAGTGATAAATTCACAAAATTTTAAAATTAAATATTAATATCCAAAAGTGTCATAACTCACGATCCCGAAGCCACATCTGCTAATTTGCTAATTGGTTATTCAAACACAATAAGCACATGATTTTTTTCCACGCTCATTCCCTTTTCCACGGCGATAGATTTTACCACAGCATCACCTGCTGCTTTTAAAACATTTTCCATTTTCATTGCTTCCAGCACAAGCACGGCATCACCTTTTTTAACAATATCACCGGGTTGAACGCGAATATCAATCACCAAACCCGGCATTGGCGCTTTTAATTCGCGGATCATTTTTTGGGCGCCGCTGTTGAAACCCATTTGCTCCATCAACTGATCAAATTTATCCTTTATCTGAACTTCATAGAGATCACCATTTACTTTTAGTGTGAAGGTTTTTGTGGAGGAGTCTTGTTTAACAATTTCAATATTAAATGACTTTCCATCCTTTAATAAATGATAAAAACGACCATCCAACTGAATGATATCTGTCAATATATCTATACCATTAACATTATTGCCCTCAATTTCGTAGCTTTTTGTTCCATTAACCGTTACTTTATTCATAGTTTCTATATTAAAAGTTATGATCTGCCCGTTTTAAGCTATATTTTATTGAGTACCTTTACGCCGCTCAAAACAGCAATTACAAAAACAAAGCTATGAAATTAAAAATGTTTACAGTAGCCACCTTGTCGGTGGTTTTATTTTATCAGTGTGATCCAACCAAAAAACTCTATTCAGGTGAGGAATATTTGGGTGAGATAGATACAATCCCGGAAGTGTACGATGAATATTACGAAGGCGAGGGCGACTATGATTACGATTACGACGAATATGCCTACGACAATTATTTAGATACTGCTGTTAGTAAATTCAGTTCTTCTGTATATCACGGTTCCGAAACACGCCTCAACGATCTGATTCACACTAATCTGGAGGTTCGGTTTGATTGGGCCAAGGCATGGATGTTTGGAAAAGCAACACTAACTTTCAAACCATATTTTCATCCAACATCTACACTTATGCTGGATGCAAAAGGATTTGAAATTAAAGAAGTTGCGATGATAACTGCCACCGGCAAAACTCCTTTAAAATTTACATATAATACAGATTCTATTCCCGATACATTTAAATTGATAATTGATCTTGGTCGCACCTATTCGAGAACGGAGGAGTATAAAATTTTTATCGACTACATAGCAAAACCCAATGATCTGACACTTGCAGGAAGCGCTGCTATAACTTCAGATAAAGGCCTGTATTTTATTAATAATGATGGTTCAGATAAAAATAAACCCATGCAAATTTGGACACAAGGTGAAACAGAAGCAACTTCATGTTGGTGTCCTACCATCGACAAACCAAACGAAAGGTGTACTAATAATTTCTTTATAACAATTGAAGATAAATATCAAACTTTATCAAACGGTGCTCTTATATCCTCAAAAAAGAATCCCGATGGAACCCGCACCGACAACTGGAAAATGGATCAACCGCATGCTCCCTATTTATTTATGATGGCCATAGGTGAATATTCGATAGTAAAAGATACCTGGAAAAAAATTCCGGTTAATTATTACGTTGAAAAGGAATATGAAAAAGATGCAAAAGCAATTTTCGGTAATACTCCCGAAATGATAGAATTTTATTCTAATAAATTAGGTGTTGATTATGTATGGCCTAAATACAGTCAGGTAGTTGTGCGCGATTATGTAAGTGGTGCAATGGAAAACACTTCTGCAACTGTACATGGAGAATTTTTACAACAACACAGTCGCGACCTGTTGGACGAAAATAATGAAGATATTATTTCCCATGAATTATTTCATCAATGGTTTGGTGATCTGGTTACTTGTGAAAGCTGGAGTAATATTCCATTAAATGAATCGTTCGCAACCTATGGTGAATATTTATGGCGCGAATATAAGTATGGAAGAGATGATGCAGACTATACTGGAACGCTCGATCTGGGCAGTTATTTGGATGAATCAGATTATAAACAAGTGGATCTTATTCGTTTCAAATACGATACAAGAGAGGATATGTTTGACACACACTCTTATGCAAAAGGCGGTAGAGTATTGCATATGCTTCGTAAATATTTAGGTGATGATGCATTTTTTGCCGGATTAAATAAATATCTGGTTGACAACAAATACAACTCCGTAGAAATTCACAATTTGCGTTTGGCAATGGAAGCAGTTTCGGGTGAAGATCTAAATTGGTTCTTTAATCAATGGTTCTTAAGCAGCGGACATGCAAATATTGATATCTATACCGAGTATATGGAAGAGGAAAAACAATTAGTGATAAATATTACACAATACCAGGATACTTTAATTGGCCCCATTTATGTATTACCTCTTGACGTTGATATTTACAGGAATGGCAAAGTGGAGCGCAAGCGTATTATTGTTGACAAACAAATGCAAGCTTTTACATTTAATTATGATACCAAACCCGATCTGGTGAATGTGGATGCGGAAAAAATGTTGTTAGGTGTTAAAACAGAAAATAAAACGCTCGACGAATATATTTTTCAATATAATAATGCACCATTGTATTTAGACAGAAAAGAAGCAATTGAAATTGTGAGTCAATATCAATATGAAAATGTAGCTTACCGTCAGCTAGTGGAATCTGCATTATACGATAAACATTGGGCTATCCGCCAATCCGCCCTGGATACGGTGCTGCTTGATGCAAATTCTTCACAACAAATAAAGGATAGAATTCTGGATATGGCTAAAACTGACCCGAAAAGTTACGTTAGAGCAAGTGCCATTTATAGCTTACCTGAAATTACCGGAATTAATGCATGGTCGGCATATGAACAGGCTTTAGGTGATAGCTCCTACACAGTGGTGGCAGCAGGACTTTCCTCCATTTACAACAACGACCAGAAAAAGGGATTAGAACTTGCAAGAAAATATAAGAACGAAGATAATTATAGTCTGAATTATACCGTTTTAAATATTTTAGGTTCTGAAGGTGATGCAATCGACAATGATTTCTTTCTGCAAAAATTTGAAGAATCAACAGGTTATGATGCCTATTTTGTAATGATCAATTATGAACCATATCTACAGCGTCAAACCGATTCCTATATTATTATTAAAGGTATAGATGCATTAAAGGTAATTGCTGCAGATACTAATAATTTCTGGATGTCGTTTACTGCCAGTGGAATTATTTCCGGTTTAAAAGGAACCTATGAAACTGCACTCGAAAACGAAACAAATCCGCAACTCCAAAAATCGTTACAGGCAGCAATTGATTATATTAATAAAACAATGGCGGGATTGGGTACAATAGATTATTAATAGAAATGTTTTTGAAGAAATATTTAAAAATTTTCAAATAAAAAGGAGCTAAGTTTAGGAGAACATGTCCCACACTTAGCTCCTTTCTGCTTTTAAAATAATTAATTCAACTATCAAAAAGCCTGCATTTCCACCAAACGAGCATAAAGTCCATTTTTTGCAATCAATGCATTATGATTTCCGCGTTCCACTATTTTTCCCTCTTGCATCACAATTATTTCATCGGCATATTGTATGGTTGATAAACGATGGGCTATTACGATGGATGTTCTGTTCTTCATTAATTTAAATAAGGCATCCTGCACTAACTTTTCGTTTTCAGTATCCAAGGAAGAAGTTGCTTCATCCAAAATAAGTATGGGTGGATTTTTATAAATAGCTCTTGCAATGGTAATTCTTTGCCTTTCCCCACCACTTAATTTTGAGCCCCTGTCGCCAATTACCGTTTGATACCCGTTCTCCAATCGCATGATAAACTCATGTGCGTTCGCCACTTTTGCCGCTTTAATTACATCCTCTTCAATTGCAAAATCAATTCCGAAAGCGATGTTATTATAAACTGTATCATTAAATAAAATAGATTCCTGCGTTACTATTCCGAGTTGGTTTCGAAGACTTGTTATACGAAGGTCACGAATATTATAATCATCAATTAAAATTTCCCCATCAGTTACATCATGAAATCTCGCCAGCAAGTCAGCAAAGGTAGACTTACCTGATCCTGATGGACCTACCAATGCTACCATTTTGCCTTTGTCAATTTTAATATTGATATTATTTAACACAAGGTTTTCTGCATATCTGAAACTAACATTTCTATATTCCACTGCATTGGTAAATGTTTTAATATTTGTTGCGTGTAAGCTTTCCTTAATATTAATTTCCGCATCCATAATAACTTCAATGCGCTCCAGTGAGGCGATTCCGCGTTGTATATAAAAGTAGGAATTTGCCACGTTGCGTGCAGGACCTAACATATTGGCAAAAACTAAAATGTACCCTATAAATATATCTGCAGTAAAATTATTCTTCCCATCAATAATAATACCTCCTCCATAATACAACAACGCCGAAATTACACAAATACTTAGAAATTCAATTAACGGACTTGACAATTGCAATCTGCGTAAGGCACTTGTTGCAAAATATTCCAATGATTTATTTTCTCTCACAAATTTTGCTTTTTGATACCGTTCTGCATTAAAAGCTTTTATTATTCTCAAACCGGAAAGTGATTCTTCAAACAAAGACATTAAATAACCCAATTGATTTTGTTCTTTTTTAGATTTCCTGCGCAGTGATTTTCCGATCCTGCCAATTACAAAACCAGCTACAGGCAATAAAATAAAAACAAAAACGGTGAGTTCGACACTTATCAACAGCATCGCAATAAAAAAACACAACATGGTAACCGGATCGCGAAAGGTAGATTCCAATGTATTCATGATACTGGTTTCCACTTCTTTAACATCCGTACTCATACGCGCAATGATATCACCCTTGCGTGTTTCACTAAAATAAGAAAGTGGTAATTGTAATATTTTATCAAACACTCCCTGACGCAATTCCCTTACAACACCAGTTCTTAGCGGAGCTAAAAAATACAATGCCAGATATCGAAAAATATTTTTAATAAAAAACATTACAACAACGGAAACACAAACAATAAGAAGTCCCGAAGCCTTACCATGAACCGCAACATAAGCTGCAAATTCATAATTAAAATACCCCATCAGTTCCTTTAGGTTCCAACTCAACTCCGGTTGTTCTGTAGGCACCTTTACCATGTCAAAAATGATTTGAAGAAAGGGAATCACCATTAAAATTGAAAACAGATTGAAAAATGCGTAGAAGAGATTAAAAGTAAAATTGAGTATTGCGTAGCGTTTAAATCGCCCTACATATTTCAGAATCCGGAGATAACTTTTCATAA
>CAZXBG010000002.1:0-3891 GCA_964638865.1 uncultured Chitinophagales bacterium
CTGTTCATTCGTGCATTCGTGGCAACTCTTTTAACCTACAATACGGATAAAAAAACATGAGCCGCGAATGCACGAATAAGCAGCCGAAGGGAGGTGGAGTATTATAAAATTTATTTTAGTTTTTTTATTCGTGCACGAAACTGCCTGTCAACATCGTTTAGCAAGTTCGTGACTATTATTATCATCCTATTGTGGATTTGCCTGGCCTAATGCGTAAAATAGGAGTCTTTGCTAACGAAGGAATACTTTTTTCGTAAATTTTGTTGTATTGGAAACACCATCTGTAAAAATAAGTAGTGCAATACCTTCTAATCCATTTGGTATGCTAAATGAATTTTCACCTTCTGTTAAGCTATAGGTATTAATTTTTTGTCCAAGTAAGTTATATAATGCAACTTCCCGTACATTATTACATTCTGTATAAATATTTATAAAATTATCCTCAACAGTTATTTCTACATTATCACATAGTCCGTAATTATTAATTGTGATCGTATTCGAATAGGTAAATTCTCCGTCAATATCGAGTTGTTTTAAACGATAATAATTATAACCCATGAACGGATCCTGATCAATAAATTCATATTTGTATACCTCTGAAACATCGTTATCAGCGTTTGTCATTCCAATTGTTGAAAACAGGTTTGCGTCACTGCTTTTTTCTATATTAAAACAACAACTGTTTATTTCATTTACTGTCGACCATTCTAATAATACAGTATTCTTCAAATCATTATTTTGCAGCATTCCGGAAAAATTGGTAAATGTAATCGGTAATAAGGTTATGTCAATCAAGTTAATATCATCAAAATAATAGTATGCCCCAACAGTCCCATATGGAAGCGAAAGATAGGTTGTTGAAATATCAATTTTTAAATGTCCAAGTGTTAAATATTTTTCTCCACCTCCTGCAATATAAGTTCCTTCAATCAGAGTCCAATTTAAGGTATCAGTAATTACCGATCCATAGGGATTTGATATTTGAGGGTAAGGAAAGCCAGGCAACATTCCCAATCCTGCTGTGTTCGGAGCCACTACAGAAAAATAGGCCCCGAGATCGTCAATCGCTGTTTGTGATTTATTATGTAAAACAACATACATGCTAAAATAATAAACATGTGCTGAAATTAACGGGGAGATAAGTTGAACCTGAATAAATTCGCGATACGTGGTACCTGAAAAAGTATAAATTCCGGCGTAGGCATTACCGCCATGTGCTAACTGATATCCAATACCATTTTTAGGCATTCCGGCAGGATTTGGATTTGCGCAAGCATTCATATAATCGGGGGTAGCTGTATTTGGATTCATCCAATTACTTACTTTTCCTGTAAATTCTGAAAATCCAACCGGACAGGTTATATAGTTTTCAAACCCATTGTTTGGCACTAAGGATTGAGCCGACAATCGGAAAAACCCGATGAGCGGGGTAATAAGAATTAATGTCAATTTTAATTTAAATAACATCAAACGTCATTTTAATTCATATTTCAACTGAAACAAGTATTAAATTAAAAACTTTAACTCTGATAATAATTCAGAGCTAAAGTTGATCTAATAACAGACCATAAACCATTTTATTTATTGTTAAAGTGTATGTTACTGAGTTGTAAATGGTCGGTTATAGAATTGGCGTGTGCATTTAAACAGGTGTTTTAATGTTATAATTAATGATTGTAAGCAACATGGAAATTAAATACGAATGATGATCCGCCTGGATTTGTATAAGTGATTACCTCAGGAAAATTATTTTCAGAAGAATATAAGCTAATAGAAAAAGATCCCATCTCTTCAGTTCCCAACAATGCATCATCATCATAAAATGTAATGGTATAATTATTCGTTACATTTTCGAAATTAAACGGTGTTCCAGCAGTAAATACTAAACTTTCTCCGGCTAATGCATTTGTCATAATTTCCGATTGAAATATTTGGGCTCCTCCATCATAAATTCTGAAAAACACATCCGGTTCATCTGTTAGATCCCATGCCTCTCCGCCTGGTTTAGTTCCAGGAAATCCTATGATTTCAGATGAATTTAATGTTATGCTTTGCGGCGTTTCCTGAATGTCACAGTTGTCTCCAATAAACCCTAATTTGCAGGCCGTCGTTTTATTGCAGGCTATAAACATTGTACTGCTCGCCAAAATCAATAATAGATATTTCATAATTTTAATTTTAATTTAGTTAAATAATATTTTTTCTACCTTACATATATTTCAAACCATAGTCCACATAAAAGTGTCTTCTATTATTTTCCAATAAACGAATGGTAATTACCTGAATTACAATCGATTAGAAATTGAATTTAAAATCGTAATTTGAAAAGGATGCTTCTACTTGATTTAAAATTTATGTATATTAATTCCCCTTTTGGGGTGAACTCTCAACAAATTATTGGTGTGATAGAATGTTAATGTAATACAATTGAATTTCGGGAATAAATTTTGTATAAATAAAAATTTGGGGGTAGATATAAATGATACTTTTCCATAAAAAAACGGACGATCAGTAAAGATCGCCCGTTTTTTTTATTTAAAAGCAATTATTTCGGAATTTTGTTTGTTATCGTTAATTTAATTATTCCCTTAGATCAATTACCTCTACCCCCGGATATTTCGTTTTGTCGAAAGTAAAGGAACTGTTTGACATTTCAATATTGGATTTGAAATTACTTATAGTATAAGTATAGTGTATTGCATTTTTATCAAATACTACACCCTTCGTCACTGAATTATCTGCAGTATTTACATACATTTTTATTTTGCTGAAACTTAAACTTTTATTTTTTGGTGTGAGTTCAATAATTTGTAATGATTTTCCGCCCTCGGTCACTTTTTCACCCATATAAGCTAAGTAATCTTTTTCCGCTATTTTAAATATATCATTTGGGGTCATGATATCTTGCCCTTTTTCGAAATTATTGATTTGCACCTCGTTCACATCCTTCAGGTAAGTCCACAAGGTTTTGCCATCACAAAACAATTTTTGATTTCCCAATTCGGCAATGAACATATTCCCTTTGCTCATTACTTTTCCTGTTTTGGTCTCCTTGCTTTTAGAGTCCAGATTTTCTACAATAAGGGAGATATCCATTTGCATGGTTTTGTACCCACCGTATTTCTGACTCACAGATTTCAACAATTTTACAGCTGCTGCATCAGAAGTTTGAGCAAAAACAGCCTGTGATCCTAAAAAGAGGATAAACAAATAAGTTACGATTTTTTTCATGACCGATAAATTAGAATAATTTGCAAAATTAAGGTGAAATAGATGTTTTTTTCGATTTTATTCTAGATTTTGCAAATACTGTTCCAACTGTGTAAGATCGTTAAATAAAACTTCTCTCGCCTTACTTCCTGCATTGGGACCAACCACTCCGGCAGCCTCTAACTGATCCATCAATCTACCGGCCCTATTGTATCCCAGCTTCAATCTGCGTTGTATCAATGAGGTAGAGCCCTGTTGATGCTGAACAATAATCTTCGCCGCCTCCGCGAAAAGTGAATCCCGTTCCCCGTCTAATATTTCTGCCTTTTCCTTCTGTGCCTGCTCATCAATGAATTCCGGTAATTGGAACGCTTCAGGGTAACCCGGCTGATTAGATATGAAATCTACAACCTTATCAACTTCGGGAGTATCTACAAATGGGCATTGTAATCTTATCATATCACTCCCAATCGCCAGAAGCATATCACCCCTTCCAACTAATTGTTCTGCACCGCTTGCATCCAGAATGGTGCGCGAATCCACCTTACTCGTAACTTTAAATGCTATTCTTGCCGGAAAATTTGCCTTAATGGTACCTGTAATAATATTAACTGATGGTCTTTGCGTTGCAATTACACAGTGTAATCCAACAGCCCGTGCCAATTGCGCAATTCTGGCTAT
>CAZXBG010000002.1:3991-10845 GCA_964638865.1 uncultured Chitinophagales bacterium
TTTGGCGAGAAAATGTTTTTCTATAGTAGAAAATAAACTCAATTCCACTTTTTTAGGATCCACCATTACAAATTTTAATTGTGAAGGGTGTTTTTTATATAAAAGTGAAATCAAAATTGCATTAATACCAACCGATTTACCCTGCCCTGTTGCACCTGCCATTAATAAATGCGGCATTCGCGTAAGATCGGCAATATAATTTTCGCTGGAAATGGTTTTTCCTAAACAAACCGGAAGATCCATTTTAGCACTCTGAAATTTTTCAGAACTGATCTGGCTGCGCATGGAAACCGTTTCCTTATTCACATTTGGCACTTCAATTCCTATGGTTCCCTTGCCCGGAATTGGAGCTATAATGCGAATACCAAGTGCCGCAAGACTCAATGCTATATCATCTTCCAGGTTTTTTATTTTGGAAATACGAACACCCGCCGCCGGTATAATTTCATATAAAGTGACCGTAGGGCCTATAGTCGCCTTTATTTTGGATATCTGTATATTGTAATTATTTAGGGTTCCGATGATCTGGTCCTTGTTTCTTTCTAATTCCTCTGTATTGATGGAAACAGTCTCGCTGCCATATTCTTCTAATAATTCAACTCCGGGATATTTATAATTAGGCAGATCGAGAACAGGGTCAAAATTATAGTGCTGATTCTCCAAAGCAATTTTTTCTTCTTGTCCTTCTTCAATATCTAATGGAAGTTCTTCAGTAGTTTCAACGTCCAGTTCTTCCCCCTTATCATCAGTTACAGGTTCATCTAATTCTAAAGCAATTGGTGAAACAGTGTCTCTAACAGGTTCTACTTTTTTTAATTCCATCTGTACCGGATTTTCAATATCGGTGCGGGAGGTATAAACCGGTGGAATAAAAATATTTTCTTTCGAATTTTTATTTTCGGAATCATCCTGCACAACCAAAATATCATCCTCTGTCATGGGATCTGTGGTTAAATCCTTAGGTTTGTTTTTAAACACATTTAATAGAAAACTAAAGTTGAATTTTGTAAATAGTATCAGATAAATAATTAAGGTGGCGGTGAGAATAAGAATTGCACCTATTTTTCCTAATATACTTTCCAGATAATCAGCAGTTCCAACTCCAAAAGCGCCCCCAAAGGCAAAGGAAGCATTATTAAAAAAGAAACCAAGCATAATACTGGTCCATATCATAATTACAACACCTTCACCAATTATAACGGCGTTATTAAACACGCGTTTGCTGAAAAAAATATTGATTCCAAGTGTAAAAAACCATATAACAAAAGCAAAACTGGAAATGCCATACCAGTAATATATAAATTGGTGACTTACTACCGCGCCTAAATTGCCAAGATGATTTTGAACATCGATGGATGTATTAAAAACCTGTTTCCATGGATGATTTATGATTAGGCTTTGATCCTGTTTCCAGGTTACAAGATAACTGGCAAAGGAAACAAGCAGAAAAAAACTGATGAGCACCATAAGCACACCGGTAATTTTTTTAAATCGCTCATCCTTTAAAAAAGCAAAACTGCTCTTCTTTGTTTTTTTACTCGACTTTTTAGTTTCTGCCATTCAATTTTAGGGTATAGACTATCTCAAGGTAAAGGTAGGGAACAACCTGCCTCCATTGAACGCAATTTTATCCCACAAACTTATTTGTTTGTCTAACATTGTGGATAGTTTGCCTATTGGGTGGGAGTTATAGACTCAAGTTCAGGTAATTATTTTTTAGTGATTTATGATTTTCTGCCGTTATTGGGGATAAATTTTATCATTTTGCTTTCAAAATGCAACCTGCCGACTTAATTTTGAAAAAAAATACAAATGGCCAAAACACCGGTTGAATACACCGAATATCTACAGTTAGAAAAAATTCTAAATGCACAAAGCTTAGAAAGCGATAAAGAAAATGCGCATGCACATGATGAAATGTTGTTTATCATCATTCATCAGGCATACGAACTATGGTTCAAACAAATACATTTTGAAGTAGATAGCGCTCTTGCTATTTTAAATAAAGAATCGGTAAACGATAATTCACCTGAATTACAAACCATTGTGCACAGAAGTTCTCGTGTTGTTACAATTCTGAAAGTGCTTGTCCATCAGATCGATATTCTGGAGACAATGACCCCGCTCGATTTTTATGAATTCCGCGATTTTTTGCGACCGGCATCAGGATTTCAAAGTTGGCAATTTAAAATATTGGAAGCGAAATTGGGATTAAAATTCGATCATCGCCACGGAAAAGAATATTATACTTCCATGTTAAAACCCGAATACGTGGAATTAGTTAAACAGGTAGAATCGCAAAAAACATTATTGGAATTAATTGATGAATGGCTAAAACGTATGCCTTTTTTTCGGGATGAAACTATATGGAAAAATTACACTAAACTAAGTCCGAATAATTCGGGATACCACGATTTTTGGAACGATTATCTTCACATTTATGAAAAAAGTCTGGTAGAAGGCGAAAAACAAAATGTAAAGGTTTTTGAGGAAGTATTTTTAAGTGAAACCAAAAGCGAACATACCGCAATAAGCGCTGAAGCAATGCGCAATGCATTATTTATCTCTTTGTATCGAGGATATCCTATTTTACAAATGCCATTTCAACTCCTGCAAAATTTATTAGATATTGATGAGCAACTCGCCACCTGGCGCTTCCGGCACATCAACATGGTGCATCGCATGATAGGCTCGCGTGTAGGAACAGGAGGAAGCTCCGGAAAAGAATACCTTCAAGGGGCATTAAATAAACATTATATATTTAAAGATTTTGCAATTTTATCAAGTTTCTTAATGGAGCGCAATAAATTGCCTGAATTAAGTATTGAATTAAAAGGTAGGTTGGGATTTAGCGGTTAGGAGGTGTATTAATTCCTTCATTCTTAAATATCCCCCTTCCCTTAGACCTGCACAGGTTTTCGAAAGCTGTGAGGTCGTCGGGCTTCATACCTTCATTCCCGCATTCTTGCGCGCAATGCAAACACCAGGGGCAACATGCCCTCCAAACCCTTTATTTGAAATTTATTTTCTCCAACTGCAATTCCATTTTGATAAATATTATACGGAGAATATTCAAATTCTTCAAATTTTTCAATTATCAATCCCTGCGCTAACAAAGCAGAAATGCTTTCGTGTAAACTGTGATTCCAGCTTACTGATTTTAATTCAATTTTCGCATCTTTATCAGCATAAGTATTTTTTTCTTCTTCAATAATATCTTTATTTTTGAAATAAGAATATTCAATTTTTGAAACTGCATTATCATACATCCAATACACAGGATGAAATTCAGCAAAAACAAAAACACCTCCAGGTTTCAAACTGCCGGCAACAATTTCTGCCCATTTATTCAGATCAGGCAACCAACCTATGGTTCCATAACTGGTAAATACAATATCAAATTTTTCTTGAATATGTTTGTGCGTTTCATATAGGTCGCAACAAATAAAATTACCCTGTAAACCCGCTTTTTGTTTAAGTTCATTTGCCTTATTTATTGCTTCATCACTCAAATCAATTCCAGTTACTGTGGCGCCCATTCTTGCAAAACTTAAGGTATCCATTCCGAAATGGCATTGCAGATGCAACAAAGTTTTTCCTTTCACATCTCCTGCAAGATCCAATTCAATTTTATTAAGTGTGCTTTTCCCTTCTAAAAATGTTTTTACTCCATAAAATTCGCTGTGATAATGAACGGCTGTTCTTTTGTTCCAGAGTTGTTTGTTTATCTCCAGGTAATTAGTTTCTTCCATGACTTAAAGATAAGTAGTAGGTTTTTCTGTAGAAAATTATTTTTCACCTTCCCATATTTTTTTACCTTTATAAAAAAATATCATGAAAAAAACCATTTTAACCCTAATTCTGGCGCTGTTCGCAGCCATTAATACCCACGCTCAAAATATTGTTGTTATCGAAAAAGGAGACACAAAATACCAGGTTTTGGATCTCACCTCCAATGAAAAAATTCAATGGGGTGGATATACCGAGATCGGCTTACCTGCTAAAAGTGAAAAAGACGGCGCACTAAATACCAAGGCAATTTTATTGGCTGTAGGTGATAATTCCGGTTATGAAGGAAAAGATTACGCTGCTAAAGTTTGTGATAATAGCACTGCAGGCGGTTTCGACAATTGGTATTTGCCAGCCAAAAATGAAGCAGAATTAATTTATCTCAATATTGATAAATTCGGTTGGTCAGGCAGCATGACTTTATGGACCTCCACAGAAGCATCCGGAACTACTGCCGTTACTTTATATACCTACAACGGAACATGGTATAATGTAGGAAAGGTGGAATCGTATAATATGGTTTGTATGCGTAAAATGGAATAATTTTTATTCCTTAATAAAGGATGTGGTCGAAAGGAGATCGTCACTTTTTATCTGTATAAAATATATTCCTCTTTTATAATTTTCCAGCGAAACGGAATAATTTTTAACAGCAAGATTTTGCAATTCCATTATTTTTCTACCTTCCAAATCTGAAACAATTATCGCATTTATTAAGGCATTAGATTCTGTGGTAATAGTTATGAACTCAGATGCAGGATTTGGTTGAATACTGATTTTATTTTTTATGGATATTACCTCCGGAGAAATTGCTGTTAATTCATCTAACCTATATCTGCTGAAAAAATACCATATCTCTTTGCAGGCATTTATGTCGAGATTTGTTACTCCTAAAAAAGTAAGAGCGGTTCCCGGCCAGGTGTGCCCGCCATCAATAATTTTAAATAATTCCACATTTACATTATTATCGCCACCACCATAAACATAATGTTCTGCCGTGCAGGAATCTCCGGGAATAACATCCGGAATTGAAGTAAATTCTGCCGCCGCATCACAATTATTAAATTCTTTCCAATAATCTACTACTGATTCCACCGGCATAAAATCAAAATTACCCTCATAAGGCACAGTTTCATCCGCAGTTCCGTGTATTTGCATAACCGGCATTGAATGTTGTGGATCGCAGGCCGAAAATCTGTCCTCATCTATACTTCCTGCAACACTTGCAATAGCTGCAATTTTATTGCTTAATTCACAGGCAAGGGTATGGCTCATAAAACCTCCGTTACTCATTCCGGTACTATAAATACGATTTGCATCTACATTATAATTTGCGGAAACACTGTCAATTAGATCACTTAAAAATGCAACATCATCAACACCAATTCCCGGTTCTGTAAAACAATTCCAATAACGTTGACCAAAACCATCTAAAGTACCATTAGGCAATACAATTAAAAAATTTGCAGTATCGGCAATTACTCTAAAATTTGCATATAAATCTTGTCCAAATGCATCGCTGGTATAACCATGTAGATTTAAAACTAAAGGAACCGGCTCCGAACCATCGTAAGCCGTTGGAACATACAACCGGAAATTTCTCTGCAACCCACCACTTTCAATAGTATCTAAAATCGTGGTCTGTGAAAAGAGGTTACATGACACCAAAAAAGAAAGGCTTAAAATGAATAATTTAATTCGCATACGATATTTATTAGCCCCCTAAAGATAAATGCTTTTTTTGGTAAATGCCATTGATTATTATTCATAAGACCTAAATAGTAATTTTTTCTATCCATTTTAACAATAATTTGATACAGTTATCACATTTTTAAATACAGTTATCATAACAATCCCTATTCAGGAAGCTTTTTAGGTAGCCTTAACCTAAATCTTACTGCCCTCATTGTATTTTTATGGGGCATTTCACTCTATCCTCATTTGGGTTAGAAATGAAAGTTCTGCTATTTCCATATGCTGTTCATCCAACTGTTATTTCCTCAAGATTAATTTTATAGGGAAATCACCACACGCAACCTAAAATCATATTAAATGAGACTGTCTCAAAAGGCAGCCTCTTTTTTTGTAATTTTTGATTGCAGTCTATTTTAAAAATCAAAGTCGTGAATCTCTATCACTGCAATATACGTTGTTGCTCCATCCAGAGCCATTAATGTTTGTGTTTATTTTATAACTTCCTAGGAATCTGACCAAGGGCCATAAATTGTATTACAGGAAGGAGCAGTAAAATCCACTTCTGCAAAAATTACGAGTGCCCTAATAACATTAGTGTTCGGAGTTGTATAACTATTTATAGTGGATTTAATTTGGGAGTTTAGGTTTTCTGTTCTTAACAGAAAAAAGATCAAACTCATGAGGACAAAGTGTTTTTTCATAGTTTTAAAATTTTTGTGTTTAAATTAGTATTATCGTTTGATATGTTTAAAATGTAGAACCCCGGAGGCAGGTCTGAAATATTTATTGTAAAAAATCCGGGATTTATGTTATAAAAAGTTTTAACAATATTGCCGGCTAAATTTGAAATAAAAACATTTTGGGAACAACATGAATTAATGTTAATTAAGGAATGAGTTATATTTGGGTTCACTGCAATTGAAGGTGAATTGGAATTAATGAAACCCCAGCCATGAACATCGCTATAAGGTAATATTTGGAAATCTAAATAATTAAGGAAGAATTCATAAGCATCAGAATTAAACCAAATGCTGTCTGTAGCAAAGTCATTCCAAAAATCGAAATCAGGAACATCTGTTATAACTATCGCTCCCTCTAAAGTTGGTGGGCAACCATCAAAATCATTAAAACCACAATGAACTAATCCCCACGCGTTGGGTAAAGGAAAATTATCACTAAATGGCAGGTCATTTGAGTAAAAAAGATTATTATCCCAGGTAATTTTTAAGGGTAAACGGGCATTTAAGAATGAAATTATATTAGGTGTGGTAATAGTCTTAAAGACAACGACTTTAAGGGCTTTATCTATGTTCAAGAAACTCCAGTGAACATTGAAAGTATCAATGTTTATTGTTTGAAAATCTTCCCCG
>CAZXBG010000002.1:10945-21664 GCA_964638865.1 uncultured Chitinophagales bacterium
CCATAAAGGGAAAACCCAATCAGGTTGCTGCTCGGCGCCTGGTATAGTATAAGTCTGTGACGAAGAAGAGAGAATTAGGCCTGTCAACAGTAGGATTAGGAATAATGGTTTCATCTATTAAAAGTAGAAAAAATATCAGAAAAAATTGCAAATGGTTCCTTTATATTACAATTCCCCTATTTTCAAACTCCTTTTAAACGTTATTGAATTATCCCGTAAAAGTCAATCAATGGTTTATAATTCGCTTGCATCTGCAGAACCCAGAACTTAGAACCAGTCACAGTCGCAGTATACGGTAGACCAACTCAGAACCTCGAACCCCGAACCCCGAACTCAGAATCAGTCTATCAATTGTCAATTGTCAATTATCTTTGCACCTTACTACTAAATAAATTATGTCAAACGCATTTTTTCATGTCCCTAAAGCACTTAATGAACCAGTAAAAAGTTATGCACCGGGAACTTCTGAGCGAAAATTATTAAAACAGGCGATTGCTGAACTTAAGGCTATTTCTGCAGATATTCCGATGTTTATTGATGGAAAAGAAGTAAGAACCGGAAAAACGGTAACTATTCATCCTCCCCACGAACTTGCGCACACACTTGGCGTTTATCACAAAGGAGACGAAAGTCATGTGAAAATGGCTATTGATGCGGCTTTGAAAGCAAAATCGCAGTGGGAAAACACACCCTGGGAACAAAGAGCTGCTATCTTTTTAAAAGCTGCAGACCTTTTAACCGGTCCTTATCGCTATAAAATGAACGCCGCAACCATGCTGGGGCAGAGCAAAAATTGTTTTCAGGCGGAAATTGATGCCGCTTGCGAGTTGATCGACTTTTGGAGATTTAATGTAGAGTTTATGACCAGGGTTTATACCGATCAACCTGAAAGTGGCGCCGGAATGTGGAATCGTATGGAACACAGGGCTTTGGAAGGATTTGTATTTGCTTTAACACCCTTTAATTTTACAAGCATAGGAGGCAATTTACCTACAGCTCCAGCTATGATGGGTAATACTGTAGTTTGGAAAACATCTAATACCCAAATTTATTCTGCCTGGGTCATTATGGAAATTTTACGGGAAGCTGGATTGCCCGATGGCGTATTAAATCTCGTTCATGTGAGTGGAACAGAGGCGGGAAAAGTAATTTTTTCACATCCCGATTTTGCAGGAATACATTTTACGGGTTCCACCTCGGTTTTCAGAACGATCTGGACAACAATTGGTCAAAATATCGCCCAGTATAAAACATATCCTCGCATAGTGGGGGAAACCGGAGGTAAAGATTTCATTATAGCCCATAAAAGTGCCAATGCAAAGGCACTCGCAACCGCTATGAGTCGCGGCGCATTTGAATTTCAGGGGCAAAAATGTTCCGCAGCCAGCAGAGCATATGTTCCCTCAAACCTTTGGCCTGATGTAAAAAAATATGTTCAGGAAGACCTCGCAAGTATGAAAATGGGAGTAATAGAGGTTTTTTCCAATTTCATAAATGCCGTAATTGATGAAAAAGCATTTGATACCATTTCCGGATATATAACTAAGGCAAAAGAAGATGGTTTAGAGATCGTTGCGGGAGGAAATTTTGATAAGTCAAAAGGATATTTTATTGAACCCACTGTTATTCTTGCAAAGGATGCAAAATACAGAAGCATGTGTGAAGAGATTTTTGGCCCGGTTCTCACTGTTTATGTTTACGAGGAAAATAAATGGGAGGAAACACTGGATATCGTTAATACCACTTCGCCATACGCATTAACAGGTGCAATTTTTTCTCAGGACAGATATGAAATTATTACGGCAACTAATAAATTGCGGCATGCTGCAGGTAATTTTTATATAAATGATAAACCTACAGGCGCTGTTGTAGGACAACAACCATTTGGCGGGGCACGCGCCTCAGGAACCAATGATAAGGCAGGTTCCATCCTCAATCTTTTACGTTGGGTGTCTCCTAGATCTATCAAAGAAACCTTTAATCCACCAACTGATTATCGTTACCCGTTTTTAAATGAAGAATAATTTTCTATTTTTGGATGATGATTAATCGATGTGAGTTGAGATCTGTACTTTTAGTGGTATTGTTTATATCTTTTGCGTTTGTATCGAAGGCCCAGCTTTGGATAACCGGAGATGATTCCTATAATATTATTGAAGATTATGCAGGTGCAGTATTTGATGTGAAGACCAATGACATTAACCCTACACCGGGATCTGAAATTTATATTTTTATTTCCATTTCACCCGTAAATGGTTTAGCAACAGTTGATGATGTTAACGATTGGATTGTTTATACCCCAAATGCAAATTATGCAGGAGATGATGTTTTTGAATATACCATTTGTACTGATACCGACCCTGATGTATGTGACACTGCATTAGTAAATATTGAAATTGATTCCATAGATGATGCACCTATTGCTATTGATGATTTTGTAAATACATATATCAATACTCCATTTAATATTGAATTATTATTAAATGATATTGATGTAGATGACCAGGGAATAGAATTTGAAATACTTGATGATGCTTTTCCCGGCACTACTACCATTTTGCCTTTTTTACCGGCCATCGGAGAATATATTTATTACGAACCTTCCCTGAATTTTGTTGGGGAAGATTCAATAATATACCGGTTATGTAAATTGGGTTCCGATATTTATTGTGATACCGCAACGGTATATATCAATGTACTTACAACCAATTTTGATAAACCCATTGCTGTAAATGATACCTTTAATATTTTGGTGGATATAACATCTGAATTTAATGTGTTGTTTAATGATTTTGATGGCGATGGCGATGGATTAACTATTACAGAATTGATCACTGCGGGAATTACCGGTATAGCTGAAATAAGTGCCTCAAATACAATTAATTATATTTCTGCAGACATAGGGCAAGACGATTTTGCTTATGTTGTTTGTGATGATAATATCCCTTCACTTTGTGATACTGCATTTGTTCATGTAGTAGTTACTGAAACTGTTATAATTGACAACCTGGTTTTTGTCCCAAATTCATTTTCTCCAAACGGTGATGGTATTAATGATTTTTTAGATATTGTTGGCATTGAAAATTATCCTAAATACAATTTAAAAATATACGATAGGTGGAGTAGTTTGATATTTGAAACGAATAACGATATTAAAATGTGGAATGGAAGATCAAATGTTGAATTTATTTCCACATCCGGCGATGTTCCGGAAGGCACCTATTTTTATGTATTAAGACTTGAAGAAGCACCAGATCCATTAACCGGTTTTATAGTTATAAAGAGATGAAAAGAAAAACCTTATTGTATTTTTTAATGATTATGAGTTTGCCCGGTTATGTATTTACTCAAAACTTACCGCTTTACGAACAATATCATTTTAATCAGTTAGTATTTAACCCGGCCTATGCCGGCAGTAAAGGCGCATTTGAAACAAACTTTTTTGTACACAGGCAAGCTGTAAATATTACAGGTGCGCCTTCTACAGAATCATTTTCAGCTCATCTACCTGTTGCAAACGACAAAGTTGGTTTGGGTATAAAATTTTATCATGATAAAGTAGGCGTAACAAACTCTAGTTCCGTTGGATTGGATTACGCATACCGCGCACATTTAAATACAAAACTTGTTGTTGCTGTAGGATTGGAAGCATCCTTTACCAATTATTCTATAAATTATCAGGAATTAGATGCATTTAATGATGGAGACCCTGCTTTTGATGGAAAAGTGGATAGTTATATAAAACCTAATTTTGGTGCCGGAGTGTATCTTCACAGTGATCACTTTTATTTTGGCTTCTCTTCACCAACATTATTAACCAGTAATGATGAGTCGGCAACTGCTAGTGATTCCGCGTATGATGATGCATTTGATCAAACCTCAAATATTTTTGGAACCATTGGTGCCCTCATCGAACTTACAGAAAACTTTTCAGTTAAACCTGATGCGTTATTTAAAAAGGGAGAAAATATTCCTTCGCAACTGGATATTAACCTCAATTTCATTTTTTACAATTCATTAATGTTGGGGACAGGATATAGAACTAATAACAGTTTTAATATTGTTGCACAATATATGTTTTCTTCCGACAATATTTTACAAAAACACGATGCAGGGTTAGGATATTCATATACCACCCTCTCAACCGAAGACGTTGCTTTTTTAAGCCCCACCCATGAAGTATTTCTCGTATATCGTTTTCATAAAAATAATACAAACATTAAAAACCCGAGGTTTTTCTGAAACAATAACTTATGTATAAATTAAAAATGGTTTTGGTGTTTCTTAGTTTGGTATCAACACAAATAGTTGTTGCGCAGGACGATTTTATTAAACGTGCTGATAAATTGTATGATAATAAGGTATACAGTGAAGCATCGAAAATTTATCTGACCTATCTGCAACAGAGTTATAATTATGATGTAAATTATAAATTGGCAGAGTGTTATAGAAATATGAACCAAACCATAGAAGCTGAATTCTGGTATGAAGTGATCGTAAATCAAAACATTGCAGACGAAAATATTATTTACAATTATGCAAATCTTTTAAAAAGCAATGGGAAATATAAATCAGCTAAAACCTGGTTTTTGAAATATGGCGCTTATGATGATGATGGGTTTTACCTCGCATCAACCTGCGATTGGGCTTTAGCAAATGAAGGTAAACCGGTTGCGTATCTTCTTGACTCCTTAGGTATTAATTCCTCCGGTTCAGAAATTACTCCAACCTTTTTTAAAAAAGGAATAATTTTTTCAGGGAGTGGAGGAAAAAAAATTAATGTTAGCACAGGATTACCATATTATGATCTTTATTTCAGTGAAATGAAAAATGATTCGATTTGGTCGGTAACCCGATTGAATAATTCGATAAATAGCGATCTGCATGAAGCTTCACCCTGTTATGATCAAATTGACGAAACACTTTATTTTACCAGAAACAACATTAATAAAAACAGAACCATTACTTCTAAAGATGATGAGGTAAAACTGCAAATGTTTTATTCGAATTATATTGATAATAAATTTTTGGCACCAATTCCAATGCCTTTTAATTCAAAAACCTATTCTTTCGGGCATTCAGCACTTTCTCCTGACGGTTCTATTTTAATTTTTTCTTCGGATAAGCCAGGTGGATATGGCGGCACTGATCTTTATTTTGCAACCAAAAAGGGGGACGGATGGAGTGCAGTAAAAAATTTGGGACCTGTTATTAATACAAAAGGTGATGAATTATTTCCATACATGGATCCGGAAGGAAATTTATATTTTACCAGTAACTGGTTGCCTGGTTTTGGTGGAATGGATGTATTCAAATCAAGCAGAGATGGTGACCACTGGTCTGTTCCTGTTAATGCAGGAAAACCTTTAAACTCCTCTCACGACGACTTTGGTTTTGTTATTAAGAATGGAAGGGGTTATGTAACTTCCAACCGACCGGGTGGACAAGGAAGTGATGATATTTATGGTGTAACAGAAGCATTGTCACTCTCAAAAATATATTTATATGATACCAATCTTAAACCTATAACTAAGGCAAGAATTACACTCGTAGAAAGCCCTAAAGCACAACCCATCTGCGAAACTGATGCAAATGGAATGTGCGATATCTCCGCTTTATCAAATTCAAATATGTCGATCAGAATCTCGAAAGAGGGTTTTTTGGATAAAGTAATAAATAATCTTGGAAGTTACAGGTCAAGCAATGGAATTTTACCCGTTGAACTGCAACCGCTTTTGGGTAATATTGAAAATACTCCCAGCCCCGATTTAGAAAATATCACCCAAACAAATGACAATTAATTTCGATTGATATCGAATAGATGTATATATTTTTTCGTTTAATTGCAGATCTCATATCTTTAATTATTTTTAATGTCTGACAACAATAAACCGATTATTTTAGTTACCAACGATGATGGCATTCACGCACCGGGTATTCGCGCTTTAATTGAAGCCGTAAAACCTTTAGGCCAGGTTGTTGTGGTTGCACCTGATAAACCTCAAAGCGGAATGGGGCATGCAATTACACTTAATGATCCTTTGCGATTAAAAAAAGTGGATATTTTCGGAGATATTGAAGCGTATTCCTGCAGCGGAACTCCCGTTGATTGTGTTAAACTTGCAAAAGATAAAATACTGCATAAAAAACCGGAACTCTGTGTTTCGGGAATTAATCACGGCTCCAATTCTTCTATCAATATTATTTATTCAGGAACAATGAGTGCAGCTGTAGAAGCAAGCATTGAAGGAATTCCCGCTGTTGGATTTTCTTTGCTCAATTTTGCGCAAGATGCGGATTTTAAAGGAGCTGCAAAATATGCACACTTAATTGCACAACAAGTACTTACTTACGGTTTGCCAAATGCTACACTTTTAAATGTAAATATTCCAGATTTGACTGTTGCTGATTTAAGAGGAATAAAAATTTGTCGTCAGGCAGTTGCAAAATGGGAAGAGGAATACGATGAACGTTTTGATCCTATCGGAAGAAAATATTATTGGCTGACAGGAAAATTTGTGAATTATGATAAGGGCGAAGATACTGATGAATGGGCACTTTCAAACGGATTTGTATCAGTGGTTCCGGTGCAATTTGATCTTACCGCACATCACGCAATCAGCTTTTTTAATAACACTTGGAAATTAGATGCCATTTCTGAAAATAATGAAAAAATATTTATTGACACTTCTGATTCCATTCACGATTTAGGATAATTCTATGAGCAAATTACAAGAAGATAATATTTTTGTCGGCATGTTGGTTTCTGCATTTTTTACGGTTACTATTTTTTATGCATTTTATACTTTGAATAATAATTTGATCGGCAATGTAACCATCAATGCAAAAGCATTTGGAGGCGTTACCGAAAGATTTATTGCCACACTCGCCGTTTTTTTTAATATCATTCCATTTATTATTTATATTAGAGTAAGAAAGGATAATTGTTTGCGCGGAGTTGGTATAGTTACTGTTTTATTTGCCATTTTCATGTTGATTTATTATTATGTTTTGGATAATACTAACTTGATTTCTTAATTCTATTTGTTGATATGCGTTATTATATTATTGCCGGTGAAGCTTCAGGAGATCTCCACTCTTCTAATCTTATTGAAGAGATCCGTTTGCTGGATAATAATGCAGAATTTCGCGGTTTTGGTGGCGATAAAATGAGAGATCAAGGGTTACAGCTTTTCAAACATTATAAAAAAACCGCTTACATGGGTTTTATAGAAGTTGCCTTGCACCTAAGAGCAATTTTGAATAATATAGAACTCTGCAAAAAAGATATTCTATCCTTTCAACCCGATTGCGTTATTTTAGTAGATTATCCCGGGTTTAATCTGCGTATTGCTCCCTTTGCCAAAAAGGAGGGATTTAAAGTGGTGTATTATATCTCTCCCCAATTATGGGCATGGAAAAGTTCTCGGGCACAGATACTAAAAAAATATGTAGATAAACTTTATGTAATTCTTCCTTTTGAAAAAGAATTCTATAAAAAATTTAATTACGAAGTAGAGTACGTGGGTCATCCGCTTTTGGATGAAATTTCTGATAAAATTAAAGACCCGCTTTTTTATAAAAAAAATGCGCTGAGTTCCGATCCAATAATAGCCGTTTTATCAGGAAGCAGAAAACAGGAGATCGCAGTTAAATTACCCATCATGTTGTCGATGGCAAAACATTTTCCTAAATTTCAATTTGTAGTTGCCTGTGCTCCCGGCATTGACAAAAATTTTTACACCCAATTCGTGCGAGAACATAATATTCATTACCTGTTAAACCAAACCTACGATGTGCTACAACACAGCGAAGCAGCATTAGTAACCTCCGGCACAGCAACATTAGAAACTGCATTGTTCAATGTGCCGCAAATTGTTTGTTATAAAGGTTCAGTAATTTCATATGCAATTGCAAAACAGCTAATCAAAGTGAAATATATTTCTCTTGTGAATTTAATTGCAGGAAAAGTAGTGGTTCCCGAATTAATTCAGTTTAAATTAAATGAAAAAAATCTGCATATGCATTTTGAACGTTTGGTCTACAACGACGAATACAGATCAACCATGCGGGAAGAGTATCAGCTTTTGAAAGAAAAACTCGGTACTGCAGGCGCTTCTGAAAGAACCGCAAAACTGATCTGGCAATTTGTAAATACATAAGTTAATATTATCAATTATCTTTGCCCAAAACGGGGGTATAGCTCAGTTGGCTAGAGTACTTGCATGGCATGCAAGGGGTCGTGGGTTCGAGTCCCACTATCTCCACAAATAAAAATCAAAGCCATTCCACAAAGTGGAATAAATTTTAGAGCCAATTTTTTTTCATCAGCAGGTCTCCTGCAAGTGAAAAAAATTGGCTCTAAAATTTTGAGTGCAGCGAAGGCTTTGGATTTTTTTTGTAAGGTCCCCCACTCAGAGACCAACGAAGTTAGTCTCACTATCTCCACCATAACCCATTGATTCTGTTGAATTGTGGGGTATTTTTATTTAATGCGAGGCTAATGGTGTGGCTGAATTTGCATCAACATCAGCAATTTAATTTGAAACAAGTTATATATTCTTGACTTTTAGAAAATGTATTTTGTGGGAATTGCTTAATCGGTATAAATCTAAAAGGGGCCAATAATTTGACCCCTTTTTGATTTGAATCCCTATAAGAATTAAAATAAAAATTTTGTTTTCTGGTAATCCCTTTCAAGTTATGAAACTAAGATGTAAAGATATTACGTAGAATGTGTTTCAATAACTATTTTAAGCTGGAATTAATTCATAGCTTCAATAGTGGCATTTGTAATAGTTATGGTATTGTTTGCATTTGCAACTGACCAGGTAAATGTTAAATCAATTGTCTGACTAGCCGTGGTATTAATTGTTATTGGTGCCGTATTTACCATTTCTCTAGTAAATCCATTTGTGGAATTTGAATTGTAGCCAAATGTACCCTGAGCGGCAATTGTTCCTGAAGTGCCGGTTGTCTGGCAGGTGAATATGGTCGTTATTTCAACTCTACGATTACTCAGTGATGCAGTTGCTGCTCCAGTCGTGGTAGCAATTACAGTTCCACCTAATTTAGCTTTTATTGTCCAATTTGGAGCTGATGCATCTGTACTCACAAAACCATATGCTTTAATCAAATAGGTTTTCCCTGCTGCTAGAGTATTAGCGTTTATAGTTAATGAACCAACACCTGTGGGGGACAATAAAGTTGTTTCAATAACCGTATTAGCAACAGTTTTATCTGCGGTTGCAGTAAAGTTTGAACTAGCATTAAGTGTGATAGACCCACCGGAATTATTTATTGAAATCCCAGTTCCAGCAGTAAGTGTTGCTTTCTCAAACGTACTACCTGATGTTTTGCCAATTAATAGCTCACCATCAGCAATTGCTGAATTGTATTTTACAATTTTTCCAACACCATCCATTTGGAATTGGCTTGAACTACCTACGGTTAATACATTATCAGGTATTATATCTGTTCCAAAATTAGTGCCTCCATAGTAATTTGCACCTGCATCAGGTGTAAACAAACCTGTGGTAATTGCAATTACAGGTGTTGCTGTGGTAGACCTTAATCGAGTTTGAATTATTGCAGCAGTGTTATTTCTTACATTATCAAAAAATACAGTATTAGCACTATAATCCAGCCATATGTTCATCCCTTGTGATCCGGTGGAACTTTGAATAAAAATACCTGCATCGCCATTGGCAGTGCCTTCAATAGAGAAAAATCGGTCATCATAAGTTCCACCCCAATTTACGGAAGAAGCAGAGCCAAATAACCCTGTTTCCAAATATGTTAAACCTGCATTGCCTGAAGGGTCAACCAATAGGCTCATGTGGTTACCATCTCCATCATCAGCAAAATATCTCGTTGTTTTTATCCCGATGTAAGCAGCAGTATTATCTGACGTCTGGTCCACAGCCGCATAAATTCCAATAACGCCCCGGTTTGAAGGTTCAAATCCATCTGATCCACAACCGGTACACCACCCTTTACCTGTAAATTCAGCCATTGCCTGATCATCTTTTGTGGGAGCGGGCACGGAAGCGGTTCCACTGCTAGTTCTTCCAGTAAATGTAGATGTGTGATATTTTGGATTCAAAGAAGTACCTCCATAAGTCGTGACATTGATACCACCATCTTGACCTTGTGTATCTTCATCTACATAAGCATCTTTATAAACGTTAATGCCTAGCTTGGCTGAATTTGTAGCAACGTTTGTAACAACAAATCTGCCTTCACTTGTAAATTTGAAATGTTCTGTTCCGGTAAAGGAACCTATTATTGTCTCAACACCTCCTCCAGTGTTATAACTGAATCCGGTTGTTGTAGCATCCTTAAAAGCATAAGAGGGAGTAGTGGCTAAACCAGAGGAAACAAACAATTTACCATCAAACTGTTTATCTCCGCCAAATGTTTGCAATCCGCTAGCTGATACAAAACCGTGTAGAGTTGCTGTTGCAATCTGGGCGTTTGGGTAATCAATTGAAATAAGACCACTGCTTGAAATAAAGTCTGCGAGGCTAAAAGTAGCTACACCTTTTGTACTTGCATCAGCCATTGCATCAGCAATAGTTAATTTGGCAGGTAAATCCACACAACCAGCACAGGTCGCATCATTTGTAAAAGTGACTGATGCAGAATAGCTACCAATTTTTGTCTGCGCATACACTTTGCATGCTGTCAGTAGAATAAATAAAATACATAAGTTTTTCA
>CAZXBG010000002.1:21764-90131 GCA_964638865.1 uncultured Chitinophagales bacterium
AATATTGTTTTTTTATAATTATTAGTTAAATATCAAGAATAAATTAAAGGAAAATCATTTATTGATGACAATTAATTTATTGATATAATAATTTCCAATTTTAATTCTAATGTTTGCAATACCTCCATAAGGTTGGGGTAAATTGATAATTAAATTCTCTTCTGCATAAAATTGTGTTTCATAAATCTTTTCACCTAACAGATTATTTATCTCAATTTTTATTTTTTCGCGGTTTGAATTTTTAATTATTATTCGGAAATTGCCATTATTCGGATTCGGATAAATTTCAAAATCAAATGAATTAATATGTATAATTCCAACCAATCCTTCGTCAATCGAATCATTACAATTATCATCAAGGTTGTTTAATATTTCTTCAGCACTCGGGTAAATAAAAGGATTATTGTCGTCACAATCTGTGCTATCGGAAACAAAACCGGAAGGCGGAATATTAGAACAGAAAAAAACAGGAGTTAAAGCATCACCAAATAAATCAGTGTCAGCATCAGTATAATATATAATAAATATATGAATGGAGCTATCTGAGTCATCACAATCAGTTGAATCAGACGAGTAACCGATTATTTCAGATAAACATGCTGTCGTGTCTATTAGCGCATTTCCGTAAGTGTCAGCATCGCTATCGAGAAAATTCGTATATAAAGGTAATCCTTCATCAACCAAAAAATTACAATTATCGTCTAAATAATTGCAGGTTTCGATTTCACTTGGATTTATAGTCTCAATCGTATCATTACAATCCAAATTGTTCGCAACATATCCGGTAGGTGTAAAACAAGCCAATATTGAATCGGAATTACCTCCAAATCCGTCGCCGTCATAATCAATATAAAAGGTCGAGTTTGTACAGTCACCCTTAAGTTTAATAACCCAATAATCATTAGCGCCAATTGGTTCCTCGGTTTTATCTCCGGATATTGGCGAATTGGTATAACCGCCGAGTATATATCCATTATCAAATGTTACCTCAATCCCTGCTAGCAAATCACCCACCCATCCACCAGAGGTTTTTTGCCATCCAATACTATTTATAGAATCCAATTTAACAGACCAATAATCTTCAAAACCAATATTTGGCTCAGTCTTATCACCTGAAATTCCGGAGAATGAATATCCGCCAACAATATATCCACTATCCACAGATTGCAGAGAGTACAATCGATCATCATAAGAACCACCAATCGTATTTTGTCCGAGGATTGTTCCTACGGTATCAATTTTGACTACCCAATAATCATTTGTAACTGGAGGATCACCCCAATTATTTTCAGTTTTATCGCCTGAAATATTTGAAGCAGAATACCCCCCCAATATAAATCCGCCGTCAATAGTGTGTTTAATAGTCATCAGCCAATCTGAACTATTTCCCCCAATTGCATTTTGCCACTGAATATTCCCAAGGCTATCGATTTTTAAAATCCAAAAATCACCAGTGCCCCCAGTGCCATAACCGGCATCCGTTTTATCCCCAGAAATGTTTGATGATGACATTCCTCCAATGATGCATCCATTATCTTGGGTGGCAAGAACGGAATATAAATAATCAAATTCATTTCCGCCGATTGTATTTTCCCAAAGAATTGACCCAGTACTATCTAATTTCACAATCCAATAATCATAATATTCATCGCTTGCTTCAGTTTTATCTCCTGAGATGGGTGAATTTGAACGCCCCCCAAGAATATATCCTCCATCCGATGTTTCTGCTATACTGTGAAATTCATCGTTCCCTGCGCCTCCAATAGTATTTTGCCATTGAATATTGCCCAAATCATCAATTTTTACTACCCAATAATCATTACTTCCGACTAAACTTGCTTCGGTCTTATCACCTGATACTCCAGAATCGGAATAACCTCCTAGAATATATCCACCATTTGAAGTTATTTGTACTTCAGTTAATTTATCATTTGAATTACCTCCAATTGTGTTCTGCCATACGATTACGCCAAAGGAATTTAATTTTATAACCCAATAATCGGCAAAACCTAATCCCATTTCTGTCTTATCTCCTGAAATACCTCCCCATGAATAACCACCTAAGATATATCCACCATCAAATGTTTGATGAATTGAAACTAAAATATCATCTCCATCGCTACCAATTGTATTCTGCCATTCAATATCTGGAGCTTGGGACAAGCCAACAAACGAAGTTGAAAGAAGGAAAATAAATATTGTTAAACTATTTATTATGTGGTTGATCATTGCCAAATTTAATGATGTTTTTCCGGTTTTTCATATAATATTAAAGGGCACTTTAATTTTAAATCAAAAAAACAATATAATTATTGGCAAAATCCGACCAAAAATGAATTTTTAACCAACTGTGAATGTGGAACACTATTCAGTCCTAAAAAGAGGCATTTACTAGAAATTTTGAGTCGAAGTTAATCCCACTAACACTAAAAAAAATCCGTGCTTTTGATAAGTTTGTTCTATTTTCACCAATATGATCCCAATCTCCCAAATTAAATATAAAGGTCACATCATCGATATGCTGCGTTTGGATATTGCATTCCCCGATGTTCAGGGGAATAAATATTTCAAATTGAAGTATAATTTGGAGGAAGCAAAAAAATTATCGCTTAATACCCTCCTCACTTTTGGCGGCGCTTTTTCAAATCATATTCACGCTACCGCTGCTGCAGGAGAAAAATATCAATTCAAAACGATAGGTATTATCCGCGGTGAAGATGATATCCAAAATCCCACCTTGCAATTTGTACGCAAAGCAGGTATGGAATTGGTTTTTGTTTCCAGAGAACAATATAAAAATAAATATGAAACAACATTTCTTAAAACATTAGAAGAAAAATATGGCCCCTATTATTTAATACCGGAAGGGGGCACCAATAATTTTGCTGTGAAAGGTTGTTCAGAAATTTTATCCGGAATTGAAAATAAATACGATCAAATTTTCTGCGCAACCGGAACCGGAGGAACTTTAGCGGGATTAATTTCAACTCCCGGTCTCGTATCAAAAACCACAGGAATTTCTGTGCTCAAAGGAAAAGATAATGTAACGGATATTATTAATGTGTTACTACAAGAAAATGGGTATTCACATAATATTGCATGGAATATCAACACCAATTACCATTTTGGCGGATATGCTAAATTCGATCCATCCTTATTAAAATTTATAAAACAATTTGAAAACGATTATCATATTCCACTGGACCCAATTTATACCGGTAAAACTTGTTACGCAGTTTTTGATTTAATTGATAAACAATTAATATCTTCCGGAGAGAAAATTTGTATTATACATACTGGAGGATTACAAGGTTGGATGGGATGGAATTATCGGTTTGCAAGATAAATTTTGCGTTTGCTAGGGATGTTGTTACTTAGCCGCCTAACTTTTTTAGCCGGTAAGGCGGCAAGTACGGGAAGGAAACGGGAAGAAATTTTAGTTGGAATGATGGTTTACTTTCTTGTTGAATATTTTTTTTGCCACGAGCTCAAAGGGCACAAAGTTTACACGAAGAAATAAACTAAAACTAAAAGTTCAATATCTTCAATTTTAAAATAGAATTATATCTAAAGTTAAAGCAGTCATTTATCATTTTCCTGTATCAAGTCCTATATCCTATATCCTATGTCCTATTTCCTATATCCTATTTCCTAAGTCCTGTTTCATGCTTTTTCTTTAATTTTACGGTAAAATAAAACAATATGGATTTCATCAATAATTATATCGAAACAAACAAAGATCGTCTCCTCGAAGAGTTACTCGCCCTTCTGCGCATTCCAAGTGTTAGTGCAGATCCTAAATACAAAGAAGATGTTGCGCGTTGCGCGGAAGCGGTTGCAGAAAGTTTAAGAAAAGCAGGTGCCGATAATGTAGAGGTTTGCGCAACAGCTGGTCACCCCATCGTTTTCGGACAAAAAATAATTGATCCTGCAAAACCAACTGTGCTTTGTTACGGACATTATGATGTGCAACCTGCGGATCCCGTTTCTCTTTGGGATTCACCTCCTTTTGAACCTGTGATTAAAGATGGGAATATTTATGCCCGTGGAGCATGTGATGATAAGGGGCAAGTATATATGCACGTAAAAGCTTTTGAAGCTATGATGCAAAATAATGCCTTGCCATGTAATATTAAATTTATTATAGAAGGAGAGGAGGAAGTTGGTTCTGCACATTTAGGAGAATTTATTTCTGAGAATAAAGAAAAATTAAAATGCGATGTTATTTTAATTTCAGATACTTCCATTATCGCAAATGATGTTCCGAGTATTACGGTTGGATTAAGAGGATTGAGTTATATGGAAGTGGAAGTTACAGGTCCTAATCGCGATCTGCATTCAGGGGTTTATGGAGGAAGTGTTGCAAATCCAATTAATACTTTATGTGATATGATATCTTCTTTAATTGATAAGGACGGACATATTACCGTAAAAGGATTTTATGACGACGTGGAAATTGTGACGGAGGCAGAAAGAAAAGAAATGAGTAAAACTCCTTTTGATCTGGAAGAGTATAAAAAAGATCTTGGTGTTAATGAAGTGAAGGGCGAAAAAGATTATACTTCACTTGAACGTGTTTCCATACGACCAACTTTAGATGTTAATGGAATTTGGGGAGGATATACCGGGGAGGGAAGTAAAACTGTTTTACCTTCCAAAGCCTTTGCAAAAATTTCAATGCGTTTGGTTCCGCATCAGGAGTCGCATAAAATTGCAGATCTTTTTGAAGCGCACTTTAAAGCCATTGCACCCGATTATGTAAAGGTAAAAGTAACACATCACCATGGTGGTGAACCGGTAGTTGTTCCGATGGATTTTCCGGCATTACAGGCAAGTGCAAAAGCAATGGAAAAAACTTTTGGTAAAAAACCAATACCAACGCGTGAAGGAGGAAGTATTCCAATTGTTGCTTTATTCGAAAAAGTATTAGGCGCAAAAAGTATTTTAATGGGATTTGGATTGAACAGTGATAATATACATTCACCAAATGAAAAGTATGGCCTCTTCAATTATTACAAGGGCATAGAAACATTACCTTGGTTCTTTAAATATTATTCGGAGATGGATTAAATTATAATATATCTTCGATGGAAGTTGAAAATTATCCATAGGTATCATAGAGCTACTTTATTATTATTTCTGTGGAGTAGCACCATACATCATTACCACAGAGTTACCGAAGTAACTCTGTGGTAGGTATTATTGATGTAATCAGGATGAATTCGATCTTGCAGTTAATTAGGAATCACTAATTCCTGTCCAACTTTAATCATATTTGGATCATTCAGTTTATCTCTGTTCGCTTCAAAAATTTTCATATAACTATTTGCATCACCATATGCACTTTTTGCAATCTTACTCAAAGTGTCGCCGGATTCTACTTTATGAATACCATAAATAGAATTATCAGTTACATTTATATCAGCAACTAGGTCGGAAGGATTTTCCCCTCCATCTTTTTTTATTGCATCCCACAATATGTCTTTTTCAAGTTGGTATTGAGTAGTGCCTCCAATATTTAATTTGCCATTTTCTTCAGTCACATAACCATCTTTGATCTGTAACTTCTCGCCAAGCGCAAGGGCGTTCTTATATTTATCTTTTAATGTCATAATGTTATAAATGTAATAAAATTATCTATAGATTCCAATTTTAACGAAAGTTTATTTAACTCAACAATATTTCTCCGCTCATTTCCGGTGGAATATCCAATCCCATTATGGTTAACAGGGTAGGAGCAATATCTCCCAACTTTCCGTTTTTTATTGCAGTAAATTTATTATCATTGGAAATATAAAATACAGGAACGGGGTTTGTGGAGTGTTGTGTATTTGGTGTTCCATCTTCATTTATTTCGTTGTCTGAATTTCCATGATCAGCTGTGAGTATCACATCGTAGTTATTTTCTAATGCAGCCTCTACAACTTCACCCACACAAGTATCAACCGCTTCGCAGGCCTTTATTGCCGCTGAAAATATTCCGGTATGTCCAACCATATCGGCATTTGCAAAATTCAGGCAAATAAAATCTGTTTCCTTTTTATTAAGCTCTGCAACAATTGCATCCTTTACTAGGTAAGCACTCATTTCAGGCTGAAGATCATAGGTTGCAACCTTAGGAGAAGAAATCATAATTCTTTTTTCTCCTTCAAATTCTTTTTCTCTGCCACCACTAAAGAAAAAAGTGACATGCGGATATTTTTCTGTTTCCGCAATTCTGATCTGTTTTAATTTATTATTCTCAATAATTTCACCAAGTGTTTTCGAAAGATCATTTTTTTCAAATAACACGCCAATGTTTGTCCAGCTGTGATCGTACATCGACATCGTAATATAATGGAGATCGATTTTAAACATTTCAAATTCGGGAAAATTTTGTTGTGTTAATACAGTTGTAATTTGTCTGCATCGATCTGTTCTGAAATTAAAAACGATAACTACATCGTTTGATTTAATTGTTGTAATTGGATCATTATTATCATCCACACAAACAATGGGTTTAATAAATTCATCTGTAATATCTTCCTTATAATTATTTTCTAAACTTTTAACAGGATCTTTTGTTGGAGTTCCTTTACCATGTACCAATAGATCATACGCAAGTTTTATGCGTTCCCAGCGTTTATCTCTGTCCATGGCAAAATATCTTCCACAAACACTTGCAATTTTACCACCCGTAATTTTTAAATGGGTATCCAACTTTTTAATAAATCCACTTCCACTTTTAGGATCACAATCTCTTCCATCTGTAAATGCGTGAATAAATACTTTATCCATATTCGCATTTTCATCTTTTAAAATTTCACACAATCCAACCAAATGATTAATATGCGAATGCACTCCACCATCACTTACCAAACCCATTAAATGAATATTTTTATTATTTGCGTTTGCATATTCAATTGCATTCAATAAAACTTTATTTTTAGCAAGTTCTCCGTTTTTAATTGCAAGTGTTATTCTTTGTAGTTCCTGGTAAACAATTCTGCCCGCTCCTAAATTAAGATGTCCAACTTCACTGTTTCCCATTTGTCCTTCAGGCAATCCTACAAATTCACCATCTGTTCTCAATTCCGCATTTGGATATTTTTTGTAATAATTATTTACATTCGGAGTAAAAGCCTGCGCGATAGCAGAAGCTGCAGCATTTTTACCATGTCCCCAACCATCCATGATGATCAGCATCGCCCGTTTATTCATATTCATTACCACAAAGATAGGAATCGTGAGGCGTGAATCGTGAGGTGTGAGTCCGAAAAGTTCTAGGTGAAGAAACTCACTTTGTGAATGGTGAGTGGTCAGTGGTGAGTGACATCCTATAAGGATCAAACTCTCCAACTCACCACTGAAAACTCACTGAGAGTATAAACTTTCGGCCATTGATAGTTAAAACTCATTACTCATTACTCATTACTCATTTCGTGATTGTTAAACTTTTCTTAATTTTGGTATGGTTTTAGCAAATTCAGTGCATTGACCAAACAATAACAAACATGACAAAATTTAAATTTAAAAAGGCATCTCTTCTTCTGTTGGCATTGCCACTTTTGATATTTGCAACAGCAACAGGTGATTTAGATAATATTTCTGCCGCTATAAAAGCCGGAAATTCAAAAGCCTTAGCTGAATATTTCGACAATACTGTTGAAGTAAAGATTGCCAACAAAGAAGGCGCATACAGTAAAAGCCAAGCAGAAGCGATCGTAAAAGATTTTTTTACAAAAAACCCGCCTAAAACTTTCAAATTTATTCACGATGGTCCATCTGGCGGAAATAATGCACATTATGCAATAGGTTCGCTTGGCACTGATAAAGGTAAATTCAGAACTTATGTTTACCTGAAAAAAGTTGGCGATAAATTCGTGATACAGGAATTAAGTTTCGAAAATGAGTAGTGTTGAAATATGGGATCTGCTCGATATTATTGACGAGGCCCTCATAGAAGACATACAGGAAGGTGATCACACAACGCTGGCCACTATTGATCATGAAGCCACCGGAACAGCAAAACTTTTAATCAAACAACCTGGTATAATAGCCGGCGTTGAATTAGCTGAACAAATTTTAAAACATGTCAACCCCGAACTCGAGGTTGACATTGTTATTCCCGATGGTGCTAAAGTGGAACCCGGGGATATTGCTTTCACCGTTTTCGGGCGTGTTCAGGCGCTCTTAGTTGCCGAACGAACCATGCTTAATTTTATGCAACGTATGAGTGGTATCGCGACAAAAACTAACACTTTTGTGCAAAAAGTAAGGTATACCAATGCCAGGATTCTCGATACCAGAAAAACAACTCCGGGTCTTCGAAATTTTGAGAAATGGGCTGTGAGAATAGGCGGGGGACACAATCACCGTATGGGTTTATATGATATGATCATGATCAAAGACAATCATATCGACTTTTGCGGAGGAATCGAAAACGCAATCAATAAGGTTCGCCAATATCTCGAAGAAAACGAACTGGAACTTAAAATAGAAGTAGAAACACGAAATATTGATGAGGTTTGGCAGGTGCTCAGGACTGGTGGTGTGGATCGTATTATGCTTGATAATTTTGCTGTAAATAATATGAAAGAAGCAGTGGATGCCATTGCCGGTCAATTTGAAACCGAGGCTTCCGGTGGTATCAATATTGATACCGTGCTCGCTTATGCCGAAACAGGCGTGGATTTTATTTCAATTGGTGCACTTACTCATTCAGTAAATAGTCTAGATCTTAGTTTTAAGGCTGTTATGGACTAAAATGTTAATTTATGCCGTTGTTAATACTTGTTTTCCAGACCTGAATTGCCCTTTTATAGCCCCAGACCCTTAATTATTTATTACCTTTGTATAAATTAATTAAACTTTGAGGGAGCAACTTTTTCATATACAGGTTTTGTTAAAGCGGCTTGGCATCCTGTTGATTCTCTATTCGGTTTGCCGTATCCTGTTTTTTATATTCAACAAAGATCTTTTCCCCCATATTCCTCCCGGCGATTTTCTGCAAATCATGTTTCATGGTTTGCGTTTCGATATTTCCTCCATTATTTATGTGAATTTTATTTTTATTCTGATGCATATTTTGCCAAGTCCCTGGTTTGATAAAAACTGGTATCAGCGCATTCTCAGAATATTGTTTTATGTTTTTAATGGAGTTGCTCTTATGCTCGAGAGCGGCGATTTTATTTATTACCGTTATGGTTTAAAACGCACCTCAACACATGAACTTGGCCTTACCAGCGATACTAATATTTTACCTCAGGTAATTCAAGATTATTGGATCGTGTTTGTAATAGCATTTTTATTAGTTGCTGCAATTGAATATTTATACCGCAAAACAGATCTTCATCGGGCAAAAAAATTAAAATTTACCTTACCACGGTTGATACATTATCCTTATCAACTTGTATTTATGTTGGTGGTTTTGGTGTTTTCAGTAATTGGTGCACGAGGTGGTATTCAGGCTAAACCACTTTCACCCAACAGCGCTTCATTATACGTAACAGATAGTCGTTTAACATCACTTATAATTAATACGCCTTTCTCAGTAATTTATGCCTTCGGTCACAGGCAATTACAGGAACCAAAATATTTTGAAGAGGCGGAACTTCAACAAAAGTTTTCGCCTGTTCATCAAAATGCAACTTTTTACCAGTGGCCCGATTCCATTAAAAAATCAGGACAACCCGATAATATTTGCGTAATTATACTGGAAAGTTTTTCTAAAGAATATATTGGATATTTTAATAAAGGGACAGGTTATACTCCATTTCTCGATAACCTCTTAACGCAGGGTTTGTGTTTCACTAATGCGTTTTCTAATGGTAAATCTTCCAATCAGGGAATTGTTGCAATTACAAGTGGAATTCCTGTTTTAATGGAAGAACCCTTTGTTTCCTCTATTTATCAGAACAATCAGATTGAGGGGATTGGGACTTTAATAAAAAAAGTTGGATATTCCTCAGCATTTTTTCACGGAGCAAATAATGGTTCCATGCAGTTTGACCGTTTAATGGCGCAAGCGGGAATTGAACAATATTTCGGAAGAAATGAATATGGAAATGATGCTGATTTTGATGGCAATTGGGGAATATTTGATGAACCTTTTCTTAAATGGACTGCCAGTGAAATGAGCACCTTGAAACCACCTTTTTATAGTCAGATATTTACCATTTCCTCACATCATCCATTTACTGTACCTCAGCAACATAAAGGAAAATTTAAGAAGGGTGTAATTCCAATGTTGGAAGTTGTTGGTTATGCAGATTATGCATTGGAGCAATTTTTTATTGAAGCAAAAAAACAGCCTTGGTATAATAATACCCTTTTTATTTTAACCGCCGATCATCCCGGACCACCTTTGCCGGAACAAGAATTTTATCAGGAACAGGTTGGATCACATGCTACCTGGATGTTGATTTATAAACCGAATGGACAATTTAGTGGAACTAATGATATGGTGGTTCAGCAAACGGATATTCCGGCTACAATATTAGATTATGTTGGATATTCCGGCAAATTTATGGCATATGGAAACTCTGTGTTCGACACTACTGCTGTTCGTTATGTTTACAATTACCATTCATCAGATTACATGATCATAAATGATGATTTTGCATTACAATTTGACGGCTCCAGATCCATAGGATTATATCAATATAAATCGGATAGCTCATTAAATGATAATTTATTGTTCGAATATCCTGATATTACTGCAACTATGGAAGATAAATTAAAGGCAATTATTCAAACCCACCACGAAGCGATGGTTAGGAATAAATTGATACCGGAGTGAAAAAAAATATTTTGTTTATTGTTAATCCTGTAGCAGGAGTTAAACGAAAGGATAAAATTCCGCCACTTATTAATAAATTTCTCAACCACGATAAATTTAATTACGAAGTTGTATATACCGAAAGTCGGGGACATGCAACAGAAATTGCACGTCAGGCGGTGGTCGATAAATTTGATGTAGTTGCAGTTGCAGGAGGTGATGGAAGTGTAAATGAGGTTGCAACCGGTTTATTGGGGAGTGAAACTGCTCTTGCAATTATACCAAGTGGATCAGGTAACGGACTTGCGAGGCATCTCGGATATTCTATTAATATCAGATCAACTTTGGAAATTATTAACGATTACCAATTAAAAAAAATTGATGTTTGTAAAGTAAACGATTTTTATTTTTTTAGTTTGATTGGAATTGGATTTGATGCCTTTGTTGCAAAGGTTTTTAGCAAGGAGGAAACGAGAGGGTTTTTAACCTATTTTTGGAGTGCCATTAAAAGTATTTCTTCATTTGAACCATTCGAATATTCTTTTAATTCTGTAGAAAAAACTTTTAAAGGCAAGGCGTTTATGATTAATTTGTGCAATTCAAATCAATATGGATACAATGTTAAAGTTGCTCCATTTGCGAGTTTGAACGACGGTTTAATGGATATAGTTCTAGTGGATAATATTCCAAAATGGAAAGTACCTTTTGCAGTGATCCGGGTTTTTACAGGAACACATTTGCGCAGTAAACATTTTACTACTTTTAAGACTAAGGAAGTATTGATAGAATCGCCGAATTATACCTATTTACAAATTGATGGTGAAACAGTCCCTAAAGATAAATCGTTTAAGGTGAGTATTATTCCCGGCGGATTAAATGTATTGGTTAATTCAAAAAAATAATTATTCGAATGGCAAAAAAGAACAAGGATAAGTTCGGATTTGTTTTTTCTACTGATCCGGATTTTAAATTTGAAAAAGATTCAATATCGCAAAATACGCTTCCTCCTCAACAACAAGACCTTAGAATATGGTTGGAAAAAAATCACCGGGGAGGTAAGACGGCATGTGTAATTAAAAATTTTGTGGGAAGTGAGGAAGACCTTGAAAAGTTGGGAAAAGAACTAAAAACAAAGTGTGGTACGGGTGGTTCTGTTAAAGATGGTGAAATAATTATTCAGGGTGATCAACGTAAAAAATTAGGGGAGATATTGGCTAAGCTTGGTTATAAATATAAATTAGCCGGTGGGTAGAAGGCAATGAAGGAATGAAATAAAGAAGGTGGAAGGATATTTAATCGCTTCCACCTTATTAATTTAATTTGATCAGTATTTATTTTTGAATGACTAGCTGATCGGTATACCGGATTTGATCGTTTTGTACTGTAATAATATAGATACCGGAAGGCAAATTTTTAAGATCTATACTTATAGATTCTCCTTTGAGACCAATATTAAATTCTTCATTAAATACTGTAGTGCCAGTAACACTTAATATATTGCAATTAAATTTACCTGAAGCAGGCAAAATAATTGTTGTTGTATTTTTTGCAGGATTTGGATAAAGTAACATTTCTTCATTTGTAGTCTCGGAAAGTTCCTCTCTACAAACGGCTGTTGTGAAATTCTGCACAGCCGAAAATGCGGAAACCAAATCAACTCCAACGGTATCACAAATTGTTCTGATTTGCCACATATAATTTTTATTACATTGCAGATTTTTAAGATTTAATATGTTGTTAATTCCAGGTACAAATTTTTTCTTCCAGGTTGCTGCTGTAGATTTTTTATACCAAACCTCATATTGAAAAGCACCTGGAACAAGGGTCCAGTTTAATCGGGCTTTAGTTGTTGTGATATTATTTGTGAATAATCCTGATGGCACATCGCAAGTAATTATTGTTTCCTGTGTAAAATGTGCTGTAGCTCCTCCAACAACATAGATACTGTAGTCATTGCCAAAAACAAATCCATTGGCATAACTGCCGGAGCAATGTGCAACCCATCCGCTGCTTCCATCGGCATTTACTTTGCAAACAGCCATTTCAAATAGGGTTCCTGCAGCAAAATAAGCATTATTTGCTGCATCTAATTTCATTATTGCATGCAGTAGTAAATTAAATCCTGCACCATCTGCATCAAGATTTTCCCAAATAACATTTCCGAGTTGATCATATTTTATAAATGCAATTCCCGGAGTACCTCCATTTGGAAATCCTGCAACAATTGGTTCATTGTCGTTTCCAACTTCAACTTTTGAAGCAGCAATTCCATTTATTTCATCCCAAATTATGGTACCTGTTGGGGATAATTTTGTAATTATACTACCGGCATCTATCACAACATATTCACCGTTAATTATATAAGTATTTCCGAAAGCATCACCCGCCGCATCTCCTCCGGTTAAACTTAATATTCCTGCATAACTCCATATTTCATTTCCATCAAGATCTATTTTTGCATAGCCGTTCACACTTCCTACAATTCCTCTTCCGGAAATTATTATTTTATTATCAGGAGTAAATTTAAAATTCTGCGCAGCACCTATCCCGGCAGCATTAAAATAATTCCAGAGGGCCGTTCCGTCAGGTGCAAATTTTTTAACTTTTGTAACAAATCCCGGAACTCCGCTTCCCATTCCAAGTACATAAATATTATTATCGGCATCAATTAAACATTTTTTTGTATAAGAACCATCAAAACTGGTCTCATATACAACGCGCCAAATCAGAGCACCCGATGGATTAAATTTCATGATAACACTTGCTGCATTTACAGGCGATGCATATCCTGACCGAATTGTTCCTGTTACAATAATATTGTTATCGTTGTCAGTTTCAACCCAGGTTGCAACTTCATGTCTTGTATTGTCTGTATTATCAAAAGAGGTTACCCAAAGAAAATTGCCGGCAGCATCTCTTTTGGTTAGTGATATATCACCCGCCGGATTATAATCCCAATTAACAGTATAAACATTGTCGCTGGCGTCAGTTGCAATTGCAACACCACCGGTAAATTGAAGCCAATCAAGAGTTACTTGTGCCGTACCAATTATTGGTATTAATAATAAACATAAAATAAAGTTTTTCATAATTTTAATTTAAATTTTTATTTTGAAATAATAAATTGATCGTTTATAATATTGTTTTGTGTTTCGAATTGAATGATATACATTCCGGATGTTAAATTGCTGACATCAATTGTTTGAATATCCGAACTCGGGTTGTCAATAATTAATACTATTTTTCCTGATAGATCGAGAATGATAATATTTTTAATTGTAAAATCACCAATAGTGATATTTAATACTTCTGTTGCCGGATTTGGAAATATTGAAATATTTTCCTCCATAACAGATGTTTCTTCCCTGCAAATTAAAGTTGTAAAATTTTGCAACGCAGAAAAATCAGAAACCACATCAACTCCAACGGTATCACAAATTGTTCTGATTTGCCATTCATAATTTTTATTGCACTGTAAGTTTTTCAGGTTTAATTTATAGTTAATACCGGGAACAAATTTTTTCTTCCAAACAGCTGCAGTTGTTTTTTTATACCATACTTCATATTGAAATGCATCAGGATTAATGGTCCAGTTAAGTCTTGCGTTTGTTGTGCTGATATTATTTGTATATAATCCTATAGGTGTTTCACAAATTGTAGGAAATACCTGTGTATAGTGTATGGTAGTTGCATACATTTGAGCCACAGCATAAATCGAATTATCTGATGCAAGACAAATTGCTGAACCAATATTTGTGTAATAATCGTGTAAGGCTGTCCATTCTGCGATTCCATCAGGAGTGTATTTAATGGTAACCATTTGTGTTAAACTTGTCCAGAAATATCCTGGCCATGGACCTCCCTGCCCTGTTACATAAATATTATCATCATCATCCTTTACCATCATCATTGGTATTTCATCATTGCCGGTATGTTCATCATATATCTGCGACCACTGAAGAACTCCTGAACTATTGATTTTAAATGTTATCCAATCGAAATAAAGATCACCATAACCAATAATATATGCTCCGCCGGAATTATCACTTTCAATTTGACGGCCAAATTCTTCATTGCCGAAACCATAATTTTGCGACCATATTAATGATCCTGTTGAATTGTATTTCTTAACTGTAATATCAGTAGAAATAAAAGGAATTTCTCCAAATGAGCCATGTGATAACACAAAAATATTTCCAAACGGATCCAGATCTATGTCTTTTATTCCATATTCTATACCGCTGATGCTCCATAATATATTTCCATCGGGTGAAATTTTTGCCATGGTTGAACCATAAGATGCTATTACGATATTGCCTGCTGCATCATATTCCATATTATGCAAAGTACCGCCAATAGGATTTCCCAGGTCATCAGCAATAATTGACCAAATTTCATTGCCATTCGTATCATATTTTTTCACCATCATATTGCCAACTTCCGCATGATAAATCATCCACGCATTTACCTCTCCTCCAACATAAATATTTCCGGAAGCATCGGTTAAAACTTTGCGACCTCTGTATGCAGAGCCTGTATTGAAAATTTTTCGCCAGATTAATACACCGTCTTCGCCATTAAATTTCATCGTAACTACCTGAACCGGAAACCAATCCGTTCCAAATCCGGTATTTGTATAACCTGTTACAATAGCATCACCATTAATATCTATTGCAACGCAACTTGCAACTTCCCATTGAGAAGGGGTGGTATTGTCATAGGTTACTGCCCATAAAATAGTCCCATCGGCACTTCTTTTTGTCAGGTAAATATCGCCATTGAAAATGTCGCTGAGTGTAAAAGCGTTGTCGGCAGCATCAACAACCACCATTATACCATCCTTGCCGTAGTAATCATCCTGTGAAACCCAGTCCTCAGTAACCTGAGCGCGAAGGGATAGTGTTGTAAGGGATAAGGCCGTAATAAAGAGTATTTTTTTCATAAAAATTGAAATTATATGTATATACAAAGAAATTGATTAAAAAGGAAAAAACAGATGACTTTCGTTCTGTAAACAGGAAACTATAGTCACCAATTGAACAATGTTCATTAGAAAAATTTTCAGCAAATAGGGTTAAGGCTGTACGTAAAAAAGAGACAGGATATTATGATTTGCAGATGATCAATTGATACATATATCAATTTAAGAATATCCCAACACGATATGTAAATGGGTCATAAAAAAGTAGACATTTATGCAATTCGAAGCCCGTTTTCAATTGTTTTATCAGGGTGAAGTAAAATAACAGATCCGTCAAGCTGCATCACTCCCAATACAAGGCATTCACTGAAGAAATTGGCAATTTGTTTGACAGGAAAATTTACAACCGCTACAATTTGTTTACCGATCAATACTTCCTTATCATAGTGAACGGTGATTTGTGCACTGGACCTTTTTATTCCAAGATCGCCGAAATCAATGGTGAGCTGAAAAGCTGGTTTTTTAGCTCCGGGAAATTCCTGAACCTCCAAAATAGTACCCGTTCTGATCTCCAATTTTTCAAAATCGTTATACGTAATTTTTTCCATATTAAATTTTAATAAAGGGTTTAACAATACTTTCATTTTCGTATTGAAATTTTACGAAATAGACGCCCTTCAACAAAGCACTTATATTCAAATTGTAATCAACTTCTCCGAAATAGCTATCGTACGGAATTGATCTTATGATCTCTCTGCCAAAGGAATCATATATTGTAATTTGTGTAGCTTGTTGTAAACCGGTTTTTAATTTTATGGCAATAAAGTTTTGCGCAGGGTTTGGAAATAAAAAAATAGAATTATCATATTCCGGAACATTAAATCCATTCACGTTTAAAACGGCCATACCTCCAAAAGTTCCCGCCCATACATTTCCTGCCTCATCTATAAATAAACCATCTGCTGTACTATGAGGTAAATTTGAATTTGAAGTGTAAAACTGTTCCCAATCTCCGCTCGGATTTGTTTTTGTAATACCATCATGGGTGGCAAACCAGATATTTCCATCAGGGTCAATTGCCATACGGTTCACGCTGTTGTGTGTTAACTCGGAAGTAACTGTATTGTAAACAAACAACCATACATCAGAAACTGGGTCATACTTTTCCACTCCAAGAAAATCGGCAATATATAAAATACCCTCCTCATCGCTTATAATGGTGCGTATTAAATTTGAATTAAGTCCCGAATTATCATAATTGTAATTCGTAAAAATGCCATCCGTTAATTTTGTAACACCTGAAAATCTGCTCCCTATCCACAGGGTATTATTTTTATCATTTAATAAACAGGTAATATCATTAGCACCGAGTTCTGAATTGGTGGAATCAAATATTTGCCAGCTATCATTCTGCACTTTTGTTAAACCCTTATTAGTTGCGATCCACAATATTGCATTAATACTGTCATAGGCAATATCATTTACCTGATTTCCCGGCAATGGAGAATTTGATGTGTCGAGCCAACTCCAAATATTGTTTTCAAAAATGTATAATCCACCATAATAAGCTCCGGCATAAATTTTATTATTAAAAGTTCTTATAATCCTAAAATCGTTGCTCCCAACTTGAAGATTGTTTTTGTTGTAGGAGGTAATTACTCCTGTTGTCTGATCAAATACTTTTATACCGGCGTTTTGAGTAGCAACCCAAATTTTATCATCTTTTGAAGTAATACTTATTACTGTATCTGTGATGCCGGTTAGAAACCAACTATTATTTTGTCCGCTTGCGAACCTAAAGAGGAGAACTAAAATGCAGAAAAAAGATGTTTTCATGAGTAAACTAAAACTAATTTAAAATTACATATTTTTATTGAACAGATTTACTTTTTTAGACAATTCAAAGTGCTGAATTACACGCATTTAGCTTAAACGAATCTTTTTAACTTAATCTTGTGCACAATCTGTTTAAAAATACCTGCCTTTTTTTGCATCTTCATTTGGGCTTCTTTCGAATTTAGCCGACCTTTAAAAAAAATGAAATTCTCCCACCTTCACAACCATACTATGTTTTCGCTGCTCGATGGAGCAAGCGATATTAGTCGATTATATAAAAAGGCGGTTGCCGACGAAATGCCCGCACTGGCTATTACCGACCACGGTAATATGTTTGGCGCCTTTCAGTTTGTAGCGGAAGCGTATAAACACAAAAATGCTGACGGAACTCCGAAGATAAAACCTGTAGTGGGCTGCGAATTTTATATCGTCAGCGATATGTACAGGAAAAATTTTACCCGGGAAGAGAAGGATGTTCGCTACCACCAGGTATTACTCGCCAAAAATGAGGTTGGATATAAAAATTTGGTCAAAATGTGTTCCTTAGGCTACACGCAGGGAATGTATGGAAAGTATCCACGCATCGACAGATCTGTGGTCGAAAAATATCATGAAGGGTTAATTGCCACTACATGTTGCCTCGCCGCAGAAGTGCCGCGTGCAATCATGAAAAAAAGTAAGGAAGAAGCAGAAGAAACTTTTAAGTGGTGGCATAAATTATTCGGGGATGATTATTATATAGAATTGCAACGGCACGATATACCGGATCAGATTTATGTGAATGATGTTTTAATGCAGTATGCAAAAAAATATAATGTGAAAGTGATCGCAACAAACGATGCACATTATGTTGACCAGGGTGATGCAAATGCACATGATATTTTATTGTGTATCAACACCGGCGAAAAACAGGCAACTCCAAAAATGAAAGATTTTGGAGATGATGATATGCAGAGCAAAGGAAAACGATTTGCTTTTTATAACGACCAATTTTATTTTAAAACATCATCAGAAATGATAAAACTTTTTGATGATGTTCCGGAGGCAATTGAAAACACCAATGAAATAGTGGATAAAATTCAATTACTCGATCTTAAACGCGATATTTTGTTACCCGCATTTCCTGTACCAACCGAATTTAAAATTCATGAGGATGATGTATTAAACCAATGGGAATATTTAAAATCCATCACTTTCGACGGAGCAAAAAAACGTTATGGAGAAATTGAAGCTCTAACCGAAGAACGTATTAACTTCGAATTATTTACCATTAAAACAATGGGTTTTGCCGGGTATTTTCTCATTGTAATGGATTTTATTAAAGCAGGTCGCGACATGGGTGTGTTTGTTGGGCCCGGAAGAGGTTCGGCAGCGGGGTCAGTGGTTGCATATTGCATCGGGATAACCAATATTGACCCGATGAAATATAATTTACTTTTCGAAAGGTTTTTAAATCCCGACAGAAAGTCGATGCCCGATATAGATACAGATTTTGATGATGATGGAAGACAAAAAGTAATTGATTATGTTGTTCAGAAATACGGAAAAAATCAGGTTGCACAATTAATTACCTACGGCACCATGGCCGCGAAAACAAGTTTAAAAGATGTTGCGCGCGTTTTGGATATGGCTATTTCTGAAAGTAATGCATTAAGTAAATTTATTCCGGAGCGACCAGGCATTACTTTGAATAGATTTATTAATGCTCCTTTAAATGGTGATAATTCTTTATTTGAAAAAGAAAATTTATCGCCGGATGAAATGGCAAATGCTAAAGCATTAAGAAAAATTTTCGAAGATGGCGATGATTTGAGAAGCAAAGTAATTAAAGAAGCTTTAGTATTGGAAGGTTCTGTTCGCAACACCGGAGTGCATGCTGCAGGATTAATAATTGCACCTTGCGACCTCACTGATCTGCTTCCTATTGCAGTTGCAAAAGATTCCGATCTCTACATCACACAATTTGAAGGTGAAGTAATTGAAAATGCCGGCGTAATTAAAATGGACTTTCTTGGTTTAAGAACTTTGTCTATTCTTAAAACCGCATTAAATTTAATTAAACAAAATCATGGTGTAGTAATAGATATTGATACAATTGTTTTAGAAGATAAACCTACTTTTGAACTCTATCAACGCGGTGAAACAAACGGCACCTTTCAGTTTGAGAGTCCGGGAATGCAAAAATATTTGAAAGAACTCAAACCCGATAAATTTGAAGACCTAATTGCGATGAATGCATTATATCGCCCGGGTCCTATCGAATATATTCCAACCTATATTAAACGCAAACACGGCAGGGAAGAAATTCATTACGACCTTGTTGAAATGGAGGAGATATTAAAGGAAACTTATGGTGTTACGGTATACCAGGAACAGGTAATGTTACTTTCGCAACGCCTCGCTAATTTCACAAAAGGAGATGCCGATACCTTGCGCAAGGCAATGGGTAAAAAACAAAAAGATGTACTCGACAAAATGAAATCGAAATTCATCGAAGGTTGTGAAAAAAATAATTTTGATAAAAAGATTTGTGAAAAAATTTGGGGAGATTGGGAAGCATTTGCACAATATGCATTTAATAAATCGCACTCTACCTGTTATGCGCTCGTTGCTTATCAAACAGCATATTTAAAAGCAAATTACGCAGCAGAATATATGAGTGCTGTGCTCACACATAATCAGGGCAACATTGAAAAAGTGAGTTTCTTTATGGATGAATGTCGCCGTATGGGAATTTCTGTTTTACCTCCTGATGTGAATGAAAGTAATGTAACTTTTGCGGTAAACAAAAATGGAGAAATTCGTTTTGGGTTAACTGCAATAAAAGGGGTAGGAGAGGCAGCAGTAGTTGAATTAATAAGAGAACGCAATGCAAACGGTCCCTATAAAAGTTTATATGATCTTACCCGAAGAGTGAATTTACGCAGTGTAAATAAAAAAACATTAGAGTCGTTAGTACTTGCCGGTGCTTTTGATAGTTTTAACGTGTTTCGCGCACAGTATTTTGCAATTGGAAAAAATGAAACGATTAATGTTTTAGAAAATGCAATTCGCTACGGAAATAATTTTACCGATAATATAAATAATGCACAAAATACCTTGTTTGGAGATACTATTGACAGCGAAGTTGCAGAGCCTAAAATTCCGGAATGGCCGGAATGGAATACCGTTGAAAAATTAAAAAAAGAATTTGAGGTGATAGGCATTTATTTAAGTGGTCACCCTCTCGACGATTACCGAATTGAAGTGGATGCATTTAAAACCTGCGCAATTAATGAAATAGAAAAATTTACGGATAAGGGGGAAGTTTCCATAGTAGGTTATATCGCATCAACAGATACCAAAATTGGAAAGTCTGGAGATAAATACACCATTTTTTCACTGGAAGATTTTAGTGGTCATTTAGAGCTCGGATTATTTAAAAGTAATTATATCAAGTTCAAGAATTATGTTGACCAGACGGGAAACGTATTATATGTAAAAGGAAATTACCAAACAGACAGGAACGACCCCGAACGAAAACGTTTTTGGGTGACTGATATTCAATTGCTGAGCGAAATACGTGAAAAAAAGGCGATGAAGATCACTTTATGTATATCTCTTTCCGATTTGAACGATAACTTTATAAATGCAGTTGGTGAGCTTATCAAAACGCATCCCGGAAATGACAGGATCTCCTTAAAAATTGTAGAAGAAACGGAGAACTTTGATGTGTATTTACGAACCCAAAATGGCTGTATCAAAGCCGAAAGACCAGTTTTGAACAGTTTGGGGAAATTTGGTGAGGTGACTTTAAAAGTGGCTGGTTAGATTTGCAGATCGGATGGTGAGAAGGAAAGTGTGTTTTGGAGGAACTAATCCGGCACCTAATTGTTTAAAATAGAGTTCTTAATTAATAAACCAATAAAATCAAAAATTACTATGGCATTAGAATTTAACGATGCAAACTTCAAGCAAGATGTGCTTGACAGCGAAAAACTAACCGTGATCGACTTTTGGGCTGAATGGTGCGGCCCTTGCCGTGTTGTTGGACCAGTCATTGAAGAATTGTCGAAAGACTACCAAGGCAAAGTGAACATCGGCAAGGTGAACGTTGACTTTAACCCGGAGATATCTATGATGTACGGCATCCGCAACATTCCAACTATTTTATTCATTAAAAATGGTCAGGTTATTGACAAACAGGTTGGTGCAGTAGCTAAAAGTGTGCTTGATGCCAAGGTAAAACAGCATATGTAATTTGTAAACATACTTATTAAGAGCCTTCCTGCGTTAGTCGGAAGGCTTTTTCATGCACCATGAATAGAAAATCAATTGAACATAAGAACCTTCTTAGGTGTTTTCTTAGATTTTCTTATTCAGGGTAATTTACTTTAATTTACACAAAATATGAGTTCTACCAGACAATTAATGTCCATTCAGGACCTCCGGAGTATAGAAAACCTGGAACTTCTTGCCAAACAGGTTGTGGAGGGGTTTATTTTGGGGCTTCATAAAAGCCCTTTTCATGGTTTTTCTGTAGAATTTGCCGAACATAGAATTTATAATCCCGGAGAGGCTACTCGTCATATCGACTGGAAAGTTTATGGGAGAACAGATAAGTTATTTACAAAAAAATATGAGGAAGAAACTAACCTGCGTTGCCAGATTGTAATCGATGCGTCCTCAAGTATGTACTTCCCCGAAGCCGAAAAAAATGAACAGGGGTTGCATATCAACAAACTTATATTTTCTGCAATTTGTGCCAGCTCAATAATGCATTTATTAAAATTGCAAAGAGATGCAGCCGGGCTTACCATTTTTGCAGATGATATTTTATTGCATACTAAAGCTGCGAGTAATATCGTCCATCAAAAATTATTGCAATCACAATTGGAAAATTTTATCGGAAAATCTTCCAGGGATCTGAAAACGGAAGCTGCAAAATGTTTACACGTTATTGCAGAAAATGTACATCGCAGAAGTTTGGTAATTATTTTTAGTGATATGTTTGAAGGGAATGAAAATACGGAAGAACTTTTTTCTGCTTTGCAACATTTGAAACACAATAAACATGAAGTGATCCTGTTTCACGTAGTGGATAAAAAACATGAAATTGATTTTACTTACGACAATCGCCCGTATGTTTTTGTTGATATGGAAAGCGGTGAAAAGGTAAAAGTGAGAAGTAATGAAGTAAAGGCGCATTACACCGAACAAATGGTAAATTTTATGAAGAATCTAAAATTACGCTGCGATCAGTATAAGATTGATTTTATTGAGGCAGATATGAATAAGGAGTTTAATCAGGTATTAATGCCATATCTGGTGAAGAGAATGAAGATGAAATAATGGAACTCAATTATGTAAAATCAGGAGCCGGATATCCTGTAATTATTCTTCATGGATTATTCGGGATGCTAGACAACTGGAAATCTATAACAAGATCTTTAGAAGAAAAATTTACAGTTTACCTGATCGACCAGCGCAATCATGGAAAATCTCCACACCTGCCCGAACATTCCTATCAATTAATGGCAGATGATCTTAATCACTTTTTTATTCAGCAACAAATAGCCTCTGCGCATATTATCGGACATTCCATGGGTGGAAAAACAGCCATGCAATTTGCGCTTCAACATCCTCAAAAAGTAGATAAACTTGTAGTGGTTGATATGGGAATTAAACGCTACAATGGAGGACATGATTCGATTTTTGACGCTTTGCGGGCACTTGACCTTACATCAATTCATTCCAGAAAAGATGCAGAGAAGGAAATGGCTGAAAAGGTTGTGGATATTACAGTGCAGCAATTTTTATTAAAAAATCTTACCAGAGAAACAAACGGAAATTACAGTTGGAAATTTAATTTGGAAGCTTTATCCGCCAATTACGATAACGAAATTCTTGCGCCAATAAAAATTAGTGAAAAATATTCCGGAGAAGTATTGTTTGTAAGAGGAGGGAAGTCTAATTATATTTTAAATAAGGATTGGGATACCATTCAACATGTTTTTCCAAATGCTGTTTTAAATACTGTTAAAGATTCTGGCCATTGGGTGCATGCAGAAAAACCTGAAGAATTGTTAAAAATTTTATTTGCATTTTTTTCATAGTACTTGATTATTTTTGTAAAAAAAACAATATGAAAACGATCTTTACATTATTATTGATAGCAGCAGGAGTTTTCTGCTATTCACAACCAACGATTTCTTCCTCCGTTGCCGGTGGAATCGGTGATGAATTTTCTTACACAAATGTTAACACATCTGATTTTGATCCGGGGCCTACGGGTGAAAATGTTACCTGGGATTTTACCGGTATTTCAACTACAGGCACAGTAGTGAGTTACACATTAGTGGACCCTTCTGTAACAGGCCAGGCCGCTGAATTTCCCGGAGCTAATGTAGCTAGTGATGATGGCACAGGGGCGTTCGGGTTTTTTAAGATAACACCTTCAGAGTACACTTTGTATGGTGTTTATACTCCTTCAACCACTATCAGTTATAGTGACCCCGAAGAATATTGGGTTTTTCCTATGACTTATGGAACCAGTAACTCAGACAATTTGCATGCTGAATTTTTTTCAGGGTCTGATTTTATTCGCGATGGGTCTAATGAATTTTTAGCGGATGGGTACGGAACTCTTATTTTGCCATCTGGCACCTTTACAAATGTATTAAGAGTTAAAATAGAGGAAGATTACACTGATGAAGTAGTAGGTTTGCCTTATACATACGAATATAATTTTGACCTTTATTATTGGTTTAAAGAAGGTATAATAGGGCCCGTATTTCAATATTTCGATTTAGAATATGATATTGCAGGTATACCAACCGCTACAGAATCGTACGGAATAAACAGCAACCTGGAAATTACATCAATTGAAAATTCAATTGGCGAAGATAATTTAGATATTTACCCTAATCCGGCAACGGATTTTATTAATATAGATTCCCCGGAATCAAACCTCAATAATGCCAGCATCTTTGATATTGGAGGTAAACTAATTGGCTATCAAAATTTATCAGGAACATCAGATGCTCTTGATGTAAATGCACTTCCGGAAGGATTGTATGTTATCAGAATACTGACATCAAACGGCATATTTTCTAAAACAGTTACCATTCAATAATTACAAATATATTGAGGATATCCGCCCGGCCTTGTGTCTGGCGGGTTTTTTTTAGCCCTCCGGTAATACTTTCCGGTCTTTATTATCAAATCAGCGGCACTTTTTGGTCATCATCATTGAAATTGATGATTATAATCACCAATTGGATTATGGTATTTTTTCAATTTTGTATTCGATAGATATTGTAAGTCTAGGGATTTCCCCATAACTGAAAATAACAGTTCACACATGAGTAGCTTTACAAATGAAAGTAGGTCAATAAAATAAAAATGGAGATTCAAGGTAATAAATTAGTGGGAGAATTGCAGCAGGAATTTAACGGATATTTTCCCTTTTTGAAGATAGAATTTTATCGACAACGAAAAGTTGATGAAAAAAATAATATTGAAAAATTAAACGCGTCACAAAAATTGCAACTTGTTAACGTCTCCTCCGATAAGTTTGTGGTCAATATTGATAAAAATGACCGAATTACCTCCCTTAAGGATCAATTTAATAAATTCGGTATCGGCGTTTTGATTTTCAGAAAAGCAGGCAGAGTTTGGGTGGAAACTACCTTTACTGAAGATTGGACCCTCGACAGGCAAAATTCAGAAGGTGAATTATTCAGTAGAAAATAAACTCCTGTTTTTAAAAGGGCAGGTTCCTTAATTTTTTTTCGTCGAGTATATAAATTTTACCTTCCTTTATTTCAATTAATTTTTCATCTTTAAAATCGCTTAAGGTTCTTATCAGCGATTCTTTTGCCGTGCCAACAACCCGTGCAAGATTTTCTCTTGAAATTTCTACTTTAGAATTATTGGGGTCAGATTTTTTAAAGATATTGTACACTTCCATCAAACTGGCTGCTACTCTTTTTCTCAGTGAGTTGTATGCTAAGGCTATCAGCTTTTCCTCTTTTTCCGAAATATCCTTGGTGAGCAATTTAATGAATTGTTGAGCCACTATCATGTCGCGGTTGATGAGAGCTGTGAAATCTTCCGCAGGAATTAGCATTAGTTCAGAGTCCTCTATAAATTCAGCGTTTTCTGCATAGGGTTTATTTTCTAAGATAGCGGTATAACCAATGAAATCTCCATTCGTAAAAATTGCATTGATCAATTCTTTACCATCTTCATTTATTAAAAAGGTTTTTACTTTACCTTTTATTACATAATAAATATTATGTGGTCTGTTGTTTTCTGAATATAGAAATTGCTTCTTTTTGTATTCTCGTATTTCACGTAGGTCAGATGTTAATTCCAGTCCAGCCGTTTCATTTGCTAAATTGATAAACTCATTTACACCTTGGAGGTCATTTGTAAATGCAGAGCGAAGCAAATCATGTTTTTTAAATCGCACTTCTATCGCCTTTAATAATTCAATATCATCGAAGGGTTTAGTTACGTAATCATCCGCACCCATTTCCATACCCTTTCTGAAGTCGGATTTTTCAGTTTTTGCTGTGAGAAAAATAAAGGGAATATTTTTAGTTTCGTCGTTCTGTCCCAATAAATGTATTACTCCATAACCATCGAGTACGGGCATCATAATATCACAAATTATAAGATCTGGTTTTTCCGCAAGCGCAATATCAACTCCTATTTTGCCATTTTCTGCAGAAAAAACTTTATAATTTGCGAGTTCCAGAATCTCTGCCGTGTTTTCCCGCAGTTCAGTATTATCTTCAATTAAGAGTATCTTCTTTTTCATTTTCAAATTTATAATTTATAAATTAATATTTGGTATTTGTATTGTAATGGTGGTTCCTTCATTCAATTTACTTACGATAGATATGTTTCCGTTCAACAATTCGAGGTATTTTGAAACAATGTGTAACCCTAAACCGGTTCCCTGGATGTTGGATGCATTTTTAGCTCTGAAAAAACGTTCAAATAAATGTTCTTGATCTTCTTCTGAAATACCAATGCCTTTATCCTTTACCACAACTGATATTATTGAACCCTCTAATATGCATTCGACTTGAATTTCAGCATTTTCCGGAGAAAATTTAATTGCATTCGAGATCAAATTCACGAGAATATTTTTGATCAAGTTCAGATCAGTTACGATAATACCTTCACCATTATGTGTGAATATAAGTTTTTGTCCGGGTTTGCAAATTTGTTGTATATCTTCAACCAATGTTTTTATCGCATGAATACAGTCCGGAACCTCTAAATTCTCGAACCTTGCTGTTACTAAACCGTCCTCCAGTTTTCCAAGGGAGAGAAAATCTTCCAATATGTTTTTCATGCTTCCAACTGCATCCTTGATGCGCAAAATATGCCTGTCGCGTTTTTCCTGCTCTTCGGTTTTAGTATATTTGTTGAGCAAGGAAGCAGACGATAAAATTGTACTAAGAGGAGTTCTGAATTCATGGGAGGCCATTGTTACAAACCGAGATTTCAGATCACTCAATTCTTTTTCCTTGTCAAACGCTTCACTCAATTCCTGCCTGGAATTTTCTAGTTCCTGCAAGGTTTCCCTCAACATTTTTGTTCTGTCTTCAATCCTATTTTCTAATCCAATATTCAGGGACGTAATTTCAATTGTTTTTTTCTCCAGTTCACTTTTTTGTGAAAGCAATAGCTCCTCATTTGCCTTCCTAACTGAAATGTCTATTATAAAAGCAATTGCAAACAACTCGTCTTGTATTTTATAATAACTCAAACTAATTTCAACGGGAAAGGTGGTACCATCCTTTTTTCTTCCATTAAGGTCCCTGTTAATACCCATTGCTCGATTATGTGGATTGGTATAAAAGGACTCGCGATGGTGTAGGTGCGAATGTTGATATTTTTCCGGAAGTAATATTTCAATCTTTTCACCTACTAATTCTTCCATTTGATATCCGAAAAAACTGCAGGCCATAAAGTTGGCGTTTATTATTTCACCCTTACCATTGGAAATAATAATTCCAATGGTTGCAAAGTGAAATAAAGATTCAAATTGTTGAAACGCATTTATGTTTGAATTTTTTTCGAAATTGGTATCCATTTGTTGACTATAATTTTTTGTTTTAAGTGTTTAATAATTTAATATTTATCAACTCATGGTAAATTCTCAAATGGATAAGTGTTAATTGATCCAATAAGTAATTATAAAGTACCTCTCAATTCCTGTTCTCGTTCTATTGCCTCAAATAACGCTTTGAAATTCCCCTTCCCAAAACTTTTTGCACCATGGCGCTCAATAATCTCATAAAATACAGTTGGCCTGTCTTCTACCGGTTTAGTAAATATTTGCAATAAATATCCTTCTTCATCTCGGTCGATTAAAATATTCAGCCGTTTCAGGTCTTCGAGATTTTCATCTATATGTCCAACACGGTCCAATACATCTTCATAGTAAGCTCCCGGAACCTGTAAAAATTCTACACCTCGCTTTCTCAGTTCGGATACTGTTTCCAAAATATTATCAGATGCAACTGCTATATGCTGAACACCTGCTCCTTTATAAAATTCAAGGTATTCATCTATCTGACTTTTCTTTTTTCCTTCGGCAGGTTCGTTGATAGGAAATTTAACAAATCCATTTCCGTTGGAAACTACTTTACTCATCAATGCGGTATATTCTGTTGAAATATCTTTATCATCAAAAGTTATCAATAATTTGAAACCCATTACATCTTCATAAAATTTCACCCATTCGTTCATGCGTCCTAACTCCACATTCCCAACACAGTGATCAATATATTTTAATCCAATCGGTTGAATATTGATATTAGATTCTTTCGCTTCAAAGCCCGGCATAAATGCTCCTGTATAATTTTTTCTTTCCACAAATTTGTGAATTGTTTCACCATAAGTATGAATTGCAGAAACCACCACTTCTCCAAATGCATCCTTCATCACGGTTGGTTGCATCGCAGATTTTGCCCCACGTTTCACAGTCTCTTCATAACTTTTTGTGGCATCATCCACCATAAGTGCAAGCACTTTAACTCCATCTCCGTGTTTTTTTACATGCATGGATATTTCACTTTCCGGATCGAAAGAGGAGGTAAGCACGATTCGTATCTTATCCTGCTGAAGAACATAACTCGCCTTGTCGCGAACCCCGGTTTCCAATCCGGCATATGCCACTAATTTATATCCCCACGCCGACTGATAATAATACGCAGACTGCTTAGCATTTCCCACATAAAATTCAATATGGTCAGTTCCATTTAACGGAAGGAAGTCGATGGTTTCGGGGGAGGTGGTTGGTTGATAGTTTATTGTTTCCATAATAATTTATTGATGTACCAATGTACCAATGAATAAATGTACCAATGAACAGCCAAAACCTTCACAACCTTGGTTTGTTTGTTTTGCTGATCAAAGGGATTTGTTTGATGATTATTTAACGATTATTTTTTTGATGAAAATATTATTTTTCCTATTATTCTGTTTATAATTATTAATTTTTCTATTAAAAAATCGCAATCTGGATAATTTGGTGATTGTTTACATAAACTTAACCAATAAAAAGTTTCCTCTCCTTTCTTTGCTGCGATCTTCATTTTATGAATAAAATCAGCTTTGCTCTCTGCATTTTGTGCTTCATTTGCATTTGCTCCAATTGAAGTACCCGACCCAAAAAGTTGACGCGCTAAAATATATTTTGTTTGCGATTCTAACTTTTCAGTATATTCAATAATAAGCAAACTAAATTCAAAAGTCAGCTTTAAGATGATATTATCATCACTATAGTAATCATGCATCGTTTTTAAGGGTTTACGATAAATAAAGAAATCTACTGTATAATATATCTAAGTTTTTTTATAAATAATTTTAAAATTTCAAATAATTTATTTCTTATTTCGTTTTTATTTCGCCAATAAATTAATTCGGCTGTTTATTGGTACATTGGTACATTTTTATATTGGTACATTAACTTAGCCACGACAAATAATAATCCTTATCCTCTATCCCCAGCGCTTCCTCTGTCAATTGAAGTGGACGAAACGGATCTACCATCAATGCAAGCTCGTGGGTTTCTTTTTTGCCAATACTGCCTTCGTAAGTTCCGGGGTGCGGGCCATGTGGGATTCCACCGGGATGAAGAGTTATCATCCCTCGTTCTACATGTTTTCTACTCATAAATTCGCCGTCGACATAATAAAGAATTTCATCACTATCGATATTGCTGTGATTATATGGAGCAGGAATTGCGAGCGGATGATAATCAAACATGCGTGGAACAAAACTGCAAACAACAAAATTGCGTGCCTCAAAGGTTTGATGAACCGGAGGCGGTTGATGAACACGTCCTGTTATCGGTTCGAAATTGTGAATAGAAAATATCCAGGGATAAACATAACCATCCCAACCAATCAGGTCAAAGGGATGGTTTGCATATTGATAGGGATAAATAATTCCCTGTTTTTTTATTTTGAAAAAGAAATCACCTTGTATATCATTGGTTACTAAATTAGTGGGCGTTTTAATATCACGTTCACAAAATGGAGAATGTTCCATCAATTGTCCTACCTTATTTAAATATCGTTTTGGAAATTCTATTGGTGAAAAAGATTCCAGTATAAATAATCTATTCTCCTCTGTATTAAAATGAATCTGATATAATGTTCCTCTTGGTATAATAATATAATCACCATATACAAATTTTAATTCCCCATACATTGTATATAACGTTCCGCTTCCTTCATGGCAAAATATCATTTCATCAGCATCCACATTTTTATAAAAATAATCTGTCATGCTTTTTCTCGGAGCAGCAAGTGAAATGTGAAGGTCACTATTTACCAGCACGGCTTTTCTGCTTTCCAAATAATCATCTGCAGGTTTTATTTTAAATCCGTGCAGCGACCTGTGTTTTAATTGTTTGGATAAAACCACTTTTGGTTCAACTGAATAAGCTTCCCCAACCTGTTTTATTTTTGTTGGAGGATATAAGTGATACAACAATGAATAGGTATTACTGAAACCTTCTGTTGAAAACAATTCCTCATGATATAAGGTGCCATCAGGCTTCCTGAATTGTGTATGGCGCTTTTCCGGTATTTCCCCCAATTTGTTGTAAAATGGCATATCTTTTATTTAAAATGACTTACACAAAGGTACGGGAGAAATTTACAAATGACAATTGATAATTGTCATTTGTTTAATCCAAATTGTCTTAATCATCACTTAATTTACATCGTAAATTGCCAAGTTTACCTTCTTCAGGCATTCCTTCTACTTCGAATATTGCTCTTCGAATCGTTTATATGCCTCTTCTTTTAATTTCTTTGTGTATCAAACCCAGCTCCCTGCTCATTTGCCCGCTTACGCTTTTATTTTCCTGCGCTCTTCTGATGAGGTATGGAATTACATCAGTAACAGGTCCGTATGGTAAATATTTTGTCGCATTATAACCTGCTTTTGCAAGATTATAAGTGATCTGATCGCTCATACCGTATAATTGTGAAAAGGAGATATGCGGGTGATTGTGTGGAATATTTCTTTTATGTAATTCTTCCGCAAGGTATAAACTGCTTTTTTCGTTGTGTGTTGCAGCGCAAAGTGCAATTTTTTCAATATTGTTAAGGGAGAATTCCAAAACTGCATCATAATCTCTGTCGGTAGACTCCTTATCGGGTTGTATTGGTGATGGATAATTCATTTCTGCCGCGCGTTTTCTTTCCTTTTCCATATAGGCTCCGCGCACAGGTTTTAAACCCAAAATATAATTGTGATCTATAGCATCCTGCAAAGATTTTTTACAAAATTCCAGGCGATCGTGACGATACATTTGCGGCGTACTGTAAACAACAGCATTTGTTTTATTGTATTTGCGCATCAATTCAAAGGTGAGTGTATCTACTGCATCCTGTATCCAACTTTCTTCTGCATCAACAAATAAACCTATATTAGCTTCGGCTGCAGAGTTAGCAATAGCATACATTCTGGAGTAAAGCGCTGTTTTTTCCTTTTGTTCCGATTCTGTTAATTCAGATCCATCGTTTATTTTTTCTAAAAGACTGAAGGGTGTTAATCCGGTAACTTTACAACTCAAAAAAGGAACATTTATTTTTCCACCGGTATTTCTACTTTTAGCAAATTGAATTATTTTAATTAATTCATTTTTTGTTTTTTCAAATTCCTCTTCAGTTTCTTTTCCTTCTACTCCATAGTCAATAATTGCACCTATATTGAATAATTCTAAATTTTGAATCACTGGAATTGTTTTTTCCAGTGTTTCCCCTCCGCAAAACTGATCATACACAGTTCTTTTAATTGCCCATTTAAAGGGTAGGTGCAATTTTATGGTAAGTTGAGCAAGCGAAGTTAATACAGCAGTGAGGCTAGTGTTATTCATCACTTTAAACAACCAATATTCCCATTTTAATGATGCATTGCTTTTTCCTGAAAACGCAGTTTCAGTATTATTGAAGTCCAATTTCGGAGAAGGTTCCAAATGTAGAAAATTTGTGCAAATATAATTCAATTGCTATTGTGCTTACACCTATCTTTGACCTTAAAGAAAATTATATGCGTTTTTGTCTTATTGTATTGTGCTGTATGAATTATTTTATCAGTTTCGGACAAACTTTTACGAGTTATTTTGTAGGTGATACCACTGATGTATTAACAAGCCCTACAGCCGGAACTGTTCTAATGGGAGGTGCGAGTGAAAACGACAATGCAATGCGTTGGTTTTTAGAAAGGGCTGATGGAGGTGATATTCTGGTATTGAGAACAACTGGCGACGGAGGATATAACGACTATTTTTATGATGAACTGGGAATTTCGGTAAATTCCGTTCAAACTATAGTCTGTAATACAGCCGATGCCTCCCTGGATCCATATTTAGTTGAACAAATTGAAAATGCAGAAGCACTTTGGTTTGCAGGTGGCGACCAATGGGATTATATTTCCTTTTGGCGGGATACTCCCATTGAAGATGCCATTAACTTTGTTGTAAATGAAAAAAAGATTCCAATAGGGGGAACTAGCGCCGGTTCCGCTATTATGGGAGAAGCATATTTCTCCGCAGAAAATGGCAGTGCAACATCATCTCAATCGTTAAATGACCCCTTTAATAATTTTATGACGCTTGGGTATGCCGATTTTATCGAAAATCCGGCAACAGTAAAGATCATTACTGATACACATTACGACAATCCCGACAGACGTGGAAGACAAGTTGCATTTTTAGCGAGACTAATGAATGATTACGGACAAACATTTTATGGAATCGCAAGCGAAGAATATACTGCTGTATGTATAGATGAAAATAATATTGCACACGCTTACGGATCGTATCCTGCAGAAGAAGATTATGTGTACTTTATTCAGGTAAATTGTTTCGAACCTGGTGGACCGGAAGTTTGTGCTGACGGTGAAAAATTAATCTGGGATAGAAATGATGCAGCGCTTAAAGTGATCAAAATGGGTGCTGATAATATTGGTTCCGGATCTTTGGACCTTAATGACTGGAAAACTGCTACCGGAGATGATTATCACTGGGAAAACTGGTGGGTGGAGGATGGTGAATTGAATGTGTTATCTGATGCAACAGCAATTGATTGCACTGTTGCAAATGAGGAATTTTTTTCGGAAAATGAATTGATAGCAATTTATCCAAATCCTGCGACTAATAAAATAACAATTGAATATTCAGATAATGCTGAAACGAGTCATTATCAATTAATCGATTTGAATGGCAAAATTGTACGTAATGGTGTTTTGTTGGGCAACAAAACAACAATTGATCTCGAACAATTATCACACTCAATATATTCCTTAAGAATTATTAATTCGGAAATAATTTCCATAAAAATTGTAATTATAAATTAAATTGAAATAATTAACAGGGAGCTTTTTTAATTCAATAAATAAGCGTCACATATCCTTTTTTACTTTCCTGTTTTTCTGTAATATTTGTAGAGTATTCGAGAATGTATAAATATACACCTATCTCTGCCGCAAGACCATTAATTTTCCCATCCCAACCTGCAGAAGCATCATTACTTTCAAAAACTTTTATTCCCCATCTGTGGTAAATATCGAATCGCTTCACGGTAATATTTTCTTCTGTGATTCTAAACCTATCGTTTATACCGTCTTCATTTGGTGAAAATGCATTTGGAATCATAAATATTTCCGGACAATCTTCCTTGAAATGAATATTTATTTTAAGAGTATCTGTTACACATCCGTTTTGCACTAAAACTGTGTAAGAACCCTCTATCGATAAGGTTTTTAGTGGATTTGAGGTCCCGTCGTTCCAGGTATATTGAGGTGTAATATTCTGAGGTTCCAGTATTAATTCCGCTGCATTAATAAGAACTTTACTTCCTTTACAAATAGTAGTATCAAATACCACTGTTTGCACCTCAAGTTGTTGCAGCAATATATTATCAATATATAAATAGGCTGTTTTATTGCCGCCGCTCTCACTAAAGCAAGGTGAAAAATCATCACTATAACTATTTCCAATGGTAATAAATTTTTCTTCACCTGTCGCGATAAAACACGTATAAATTTTTTCCCACTGTGTTATCGAATCAAAATAATTTTCGGGATCGCTACAGATGGTGTGAATAATACCGGCAGGTTCCATAAGAATACTATTTGTAGTATAATCAGAAATAAATTCGGAGGATATGTATGCACATACGGTTTTGGGTTTACAGGAACTTAAATCAGAAACATTGGCGTAAAATGTTAGTGTGTAGGGCATTCCTGCAATAAGTGTTGATTTAAATTCTGTTTCAAGGTATTCTCTGTAAATAGAACCGCCTGTTTGGGCCACAAAAATTCCGGCATAAGCATTTCCGGATTGCGCTTCCTGAAATCCCATAAAATTGTATGGCACAGAAACCGTATTGGTTGTATCGCAAATATTAAAATAATCGGATGTAGCTGCAGTTGGGTCAAACCAATTTTCTGCATACGTAAGTTGCGAAGTTGCAAAGGGACAATTGGAATAAATTTCAAAATCGCCGTTTTCAATTAAATTTTGTCCGAATAAGGGTGTTATATAAGTTAATACGGAAAAACAAATATATTGCCTGGTCCATTTTTGAATAGAAAGAATAAATAATTTGGTAGATATGAAATGCATATCGAGGGCTTATTTGTAAACTTAGGGCAATTATTGCCGGAAATGACAAATTAAATTTTTATTCCGGTAAAAATTATGTCACAAACAGGTTTTTCAAACAAAGCAAAATCGCTATCTTTAGCCCGTGCAAAGTTTTGTAGTATCGGCAAGGAAATATCGGCCAGCTTCCTGGGATGATGTGATTGGGCAGGATCAGGTGGTGACAACCCTTAAAAACGCCATCAAAAACAACCATTTGGCGCAATCCTTTTTGTTTTGTGGTCCCCGCGGAGTGGGCAAAACTACCTGTGCCCGTATCATGGCAAAAACCATCAATTGCGAAAATATCACCTCGGATGGGGAGGCTTGTAATGTTTGCGGCAGTTGCACTTCCTTTAACGAAAACGCCTCTTTTAATATTCATGAAATTGATGCCGCTTCCAATAGTTCGGTGGAGGATATTCGCAGTTTGGTAGAACAAGTGAGATATGCACCGGCGTCAGGAAAGTATAAGATCTATATTGTAGATGAGGTTCACATGCTGAGTTCAAGTGCATTTAATGCATTTCTCAAAACATTGGAGGAGCCACCATCCTATGTAAAATTTATACTTGCAACTACGGAAAAACACAGGATCATTCCAACTATTTTAAGTCGCTGCCAAATCTTTGATTTTAACAGGATCAAGATTAAACACATGACTAAACAACTGGAGATCATTTGCAAAAATGAAGAAGTTGATTGTGAGGAAGAAGCTATGCACCTCATTGCTCAAAAGGCCGATGGAGCCATGCGCGATGCACTTAGTATTTTTGATCGAATTACCAGTTTCTCCGGAAAAAAGATCACTGCAAAAGATGTGATCGAAAATCTGAATATTCTCGATTATGAATATTACTTCAAAATTTCTAATGCTTTTGTTTCAGAAGATGTTGCCACCTGTTTATTATTATATAATGAAGTAGTGAATAATGGATTTGAAGGAGATACTTTCATCAATGGACTTGCCGAACATTTTAGAAACCTTTTGATGTGTAAGGATGAACAAACGATCCAATTATTAGAGATAAGTGAAAATCTTATTGAAAGATATAAGGATCAGGCTGCAATAATATCATCCTCGTTTTTGTTGACGGGATTAGATGTATTAAATAATGCAGACGTAAATTACCGGACCAGCAAAAACAAAAGATTACATGTGGAGCTGGCCATTTTGAAATTGTGTTATATGCATAGTGCAGTTTCCTCCTTATCGGTAGGAAACATGGAAAAAAAAACTCCGCGTCTGACTGAAATAAAACCGGAAAAGCAAAAATTTGCAAAAGAAATTGAAATAGAGAAATCAGAAATAATTGTTGAGAAAGTTGAATTAATTATAGAAACTGCTGTTGAAAAACTGACAGTTTTACAAGATAGTGTTCCTCAAATTAAAAAAGTAGTAGTAGAAAACAGCACTGTATTTACGCCAAAGATGGAGGATGGAGAAACAGTGATCATTCCCAAAAAGACCGATCTTCGTCAAGTAATTAAAAAAGAAGATGATCAACGTTTGGCGGAATCGCAAAAGGTAATAGTTCAAGAGGCAGTGCAAACCATTTCACCTGAAATGTTTTTTGTGGTTTGGAAACAATATGCCGATAAAATCAGAAAGGAACACCATCGCGTAGCCATTATAATGGATCATGCAGAGGTTACTATCAACGAGAGTAACACGATTTTAATTCGGCTCGACTCTTCCGTTGAAGTAAGTATCATGAAGGAAATGATAAGCGAAATGAGGATCTTTATTAAAGAGGCACTTGAAAACAACCAGTTTGAAATTGCTTTTGAAGTAGGGGCCGCTAAAAATGAGAGAATAAAAAGACCATATACAACACAGGAAAAATATAAAAAAATGGAGGAATTAAATCCGCTCATTAAAGATTTAAAAGATACTTTGGGTTTTGAACTTGATTATTAATAACTTCAATTTAAATTTAAAATACGAAATAAAATGAAAAAACGATTGGCACAATTTCAATTATTAATTGCTTTTCTTTTTGCCGGACAGTTTGTAATCGCACAATCAGGGTCAAGCACCGGCTCTTCGAGTTCCTCCGGTTCATCAGGAACTTCTTCAAATCCTAACAGTCAACAATCGGCATCAGCAAGTGGTGTGAGCGGCCCGGTAAGAGTGGAATTGGGCGTGAAAGATCCTGTTACCATTTTCAAAGAATCGAATGGTTCGCCAAACGTAAATGCAACCTTTAAAGCAGAAAAATATCCATTTATTTCAGTTCCGGATGATCCCTCCAAAACGAGAATATATACATTGAAAAATGGTCTCACTGTTTATTTATCTCAGAATAAAGCAGAACCACGAATTCAAACATATATCGCAGTTCGGGCAGGGTCAAAAAACGATCCTAAAGAAACTACCGGTTTAGCACATTATCTTGAGCATATGATGTTCAAAGGAACAGGCAATATTGGAACTACAAATTGGAGCCGTGAAAGACTTGTGATAGATAATATTTCTCAATTATATGAAAAACACCGTTTAGAAAAAGATCCGGAAAAGAAAAAGGAGATCTACAAACAAATTGACAACGCAAGTCAGGAAGCGGCAAAATTTGCAGTGCCAAACGAATATGATAAAATGATAAGTTCTCTTGGTGCAAAAGGCACTAATGCATATACCAGTAAAGAACAAACTGTATATGTAAATGATATTCCAAGCAACGAAATCGAAAAATGGCTTGTTGTGGAAAGTGAAAGATTTCGCACTTGTGTATTGCGTTTATTTCATACGGAACTAGAAACCGTGTATGAAGAATATAATATGGGTCAGGACAGAGATGGAAGTAAAATGTTTGAAGCGTATTATAAGGCATTATTTCCAACGCATCCTTATGGAACACAAACAACTATTGGTGAAGGTGAACATTTGAAAAATCCTTCTATGGTAAATATCATGGGATATTTTTACACTTTTTATGTTCCGAATAATATGGCAATTTGTTTGAGTGGAGATATTGATTATGATAAAACAATTGCCATGATCGACAAATATTTCGGAGTATATGTAAAAAGACCAATTGGTGATCAGAAATTTCCTGTAGAACAACCAATATCTGAAGTGCAACGACGCGATGTTTATGGATTGGAAGCGGAAACCATGATGATGGGTTACCGTATGCCTGGGGCCAACACTAAGGATAATACCATAGCTAAACTTGTGGCAGGAATTCTTTATAATCAACAAGCAGGTTTGATAGATCTGGATCTTAATCAACAACAAAAAGTTTTAGATGCAGGTGCCTATTACAGCGAATGGAAAGAGTATGGAGTATTGACATTATCAGCTGATCCGCGGGAAGGGCAATCACTTGAAGAATGTGAACAGTTATTACTGGCCGAATTAAATAAACTTAAAAAAGGAGAATTTGATGAATGGCTAATTAAAGCCGTAGTAAATGATTTTAAACTTTCGCGTACAAAATCATTTGAATCGAATGCAGGCAGAGCAAATGCTTTTGTAAATGTATTTATTAAAAATATCGAATGGGGAACTTATCTCAAGGAATACAATGTGATGGAAAAAGTAACCAAACAGGAAATTATCGATTTTGCAAATAAATATTTTACTGCAAATGGATATGTTGTTATAAATAAACGTCAGGGTGAAGATAAAAATGTTAAAAAAGTAGATAAACCAGTTATTACGCCTGTTGAAGCAAACAGAGATGCACAAAGCGAATTTGTAAAGGGATTTTCCGAATTGCCTTCCACACGCATACAACCTGATTTTATTGATTATGAAAAACGTATAGCAACGCAGGATCTGGGAAATGGTATTCCTTTTTCCTATATCAGAAACGAAGAAAATGAATTATTCGAATTGTATTATATCCTCGATATGGGTACCGATAATGATGACATGATAGGATATGCTATTAATTATTTGCCCTATTTAGGAACAGATAAATACACTGCAGCACAATTGCAGCAGGAATTTTTTAAGTTGGGATTAACCTTTAATGTTTTCAGCAGCCGCGATCGAGTGTATGTTTCTTTAACAGGTTTGGAAACAAGTTTGGAAAAAGGACTTGAATTGTTCGAACATTTATTAAATTCCGTTAAACCGGATGCTAAAGCATATAAAGAATTGGTTGAAGGAATTTCAAAAGAACGCGTTGATGCTAAAACAAATAAAAATGCAATATTTAATTCTGCTTTGTTTGGATATGCGAAATGGGGTTCCGTTTCACCGGTTACAGATATTGTTGCTGAAAACAAATTGAAAAATACCTTACCTCAAGCTCTTGTAGATAAAATTAAATCGCTGGAAACATATAAACACCGCATATTCTTTTATGGTCGCCAAAATCCGGATGATGTTAAAAATTTAATTGTTAAATATCATAAAACACCGGCTGCATTGCAGGATTATCCTCAGACGAAACGTTATCCCGAACTCGAAACAAAAACAAATAAAGTATTATTTGTTGATTATGATATGGTGCAGGCGCAGATCATGTTCATTGCAAAGGATCAGAATTTTTCTACTCCGCTATTACCTGAAGCCAGGTTATTCAATGAATATTTTGGAAGCGGTTTATCCAGTATTGTTTTCCAGGAAATTCGCGAAACTAAAGCCTTGGCGTATTCTGCTTACGCAAATTTTACAACACCCAGCAATAAAGATGAAGCACATTATGTTCGCGCATTTGTAGGAACTCAGGCTGATAAAATGCAACAAGCTATAGTGGCCATGATGGAAATAATGAATAATATGCCTCAGGCGGAAGAACAATTTAATGCCAGCCTTGATGCAGTTTCAAAACAAATTGAAAGTGAACGCATTATCCGCTCCGCAATATTCTGGAATTATGAAAATGTTAAGAGAAAAGGTTTAAATCATGATTATCGCCGCGACATTTATTTGCAGGCAAGAAGTTTGACTCTGGCTGATATGCAGGAATTTTTTGACGATCATATCGCAGACAGAACATTCACAATAATTGTAATGGGTGATAAGGAAAAACTTGATATGACATACTTGCAAGGTTTGGGTGAATTTACCGAACTAAGCCTGGAGGAGATATTTGGATACTAAAAATAGAAAAACCAAGTACAGCATTTAATAAGGGGTTATACGTAAATGTATAATCCCTTTTTTTGTTCAGGTTTTTTTATAGGTTCCTCCAGAATTGAAATGTGTGAATTATGTAACTTTTACTTATAATTATGTAACAAAAATACTGCATTGCATTGCACCTTTGTTTCACTTAATAATTTACATTAAATAAATAATCATAAGTATGAATAATAGAAATTTATTTACAACCATAACAATGATGTTGGTTGTATTGATTGCAGGTTGTGCTAAAACAGAACTCTCAGATATGGCAAACCTAAACTCGCCTGAACCTCAATTTGATATAGCAGTTGCAGGTCCGGCACCCGTAAATTTAGGAAGTGCAGGAAAATTTGTTATTCTCACAAAATCGGGAATTACGAATGTTTTTCCTTCCGCTGTTACCGGTAATATTGGTTCAAGTCCAATAACCGGTGCTGCAATACTTTTGAGTTGTGTTGAAGTTACAGGTTCAATTTTATCGGTAGATGCTGCCGGTCCACTGCCTTGTAGAATAACAAATCCGAGCAAATTAACGCTTGCGGTAGGCGCAATGCAAACTGCTTATACAGATGCAGCAGGTCGCCCTTCTCCCGATTTTTTGAATTTAGGTGCAGGAACTATTGGGGGACTCACATTTGCCCCGGGTTTATATAAATGGACAAGTGCAGTTAATATGCCTACCGATATTGCTATTTCAGGAGGCCCATCCGATGTTTGGATATTTCAAATATCCGGCACCTTAACTGTTTCGTCTGGTGTGAATGTAACTTTAGTTGGTGGTGCCCAAGCCAAAAATATTTTTTGGCAAACAACCGGTGCGGTTACATTAGGAACAACCAGTCACTTTGAAGGTAATATTTTATGCAAAAAAGCGATCAATTTACAAACCGGAGCAAGTATAAATGGAAGATTATTAGCGCAAACTGCTGTAACGCTGCAAATGAATTCGGTTACCTATCCTTATTAAATTAACTCTATTAATAATGAGAAAGAGGTTGTCTGTAAAAGGCAACCTCTTTTTTTTAATAAATAAGTTTTCTTCTTCGGATGGTCAAATAAATAACTTACTATTTTATACAAACAACCAAGGTTCGCCAAATTCCAGTTAATTTAACCCAGAACTTTGAACCAGTGGAAGTTGGCAGTGGCAGTTAGCAGTGGCAGTAGGCAGTGGCAGTAGGCAGTGGGCAGTGGCAGTTAGCAGTGGGCAGTGGCAGTTAGCAGTGGCAGTAGGCAGTGGCAGTAGGCAGATTTGTCAACCCGGAACCCAGAACTCAAACCTCAGAACTCTTTTTTGCCATTTTTGACCAGGTAATTGCAACTGCGAAACCTGTAACTAGATCCCAAATTCCCCACCAACCGGCTACTACCGCAACACCGCCGAGCATAGGGAAAAAATTTGCCCAGATTATTAATCCTAAAGTAGCATTGTGAATTCCGGTTTCTATGGTAATGCATTTTTTATCTTTAAAGTCGAGACCAAATGCTGCGGCAATTCCATAACCTCCTGCCATTGCCAAGCCATTGTGCAATAACACCAAAATAAAAATAGTGCCGATAATCTGAACAAAAACATCGTAATTACTAATAAAAAGAAAGATTACAAATCCTAAAAATAAAAAGATGGAAATTTTTTGGATGGGTTTAATAATTTTTGCAGTGAAACCCGGAAATTTATAATTCGTGAACATTCCAATCGCTAGAGGTATACCTAAGATAGTGAGAATTTCAATTATTAATTTAACAGTATTAATATTAATGGATTCCATCAGGTTGTGAGTAGGCTCATAAATGTTTGCACAAATTGCAAAGGTTAATGGCGTCATTAAAGGAGCGAGAATTGTTTGAGTTGCCGTAAGAGTCACCGATAATGCAACATTTCCCTTTGCGAGATGCGAAAGAAAATTACTCATATTTCCTCCCGGGCAGGAACCTAATAAAAACATACCAAGTGCAATACTTGGACAGGGCTTAAAAATAATAACCAAAGCAAATGTTAATAGAGGGAGAAATAAATATTGACTTATCAAACCTGCAAATGCTTTGCGTGGTGATTCTGCAATTCGTTTAAAGTCGGCGACCTTTAAACTCAGGGCAATTCCGAACATTAAAAAAGCCAATAAAAGATTGAGCAAAAACAATTTATCGCTCGCGAAATTCAGTTGTATGCCATCTATTTCTTCACACATATTGGGTAGTTTTGAATTGGTAAAAATAGGACAAAAACTTTTTGTCGTCCATTTTATTCTGAATTGCGAAAAGTATTAAATTCACTTCTTGCCTTGTCGAATTCCTTAATTATATTTTCCCTTTCAGATATAAGGTTGGATATAAATACGGATTTTTTACTAAAAATATAGATTAGCGACCAGCGTGCTTTTATTTTTTCAATTGCGTAATAATAACTATATGCAAATAAACCGGAAACCGGCAGGCTTAATGTATATAAAACTGTTAGCCAAGTATCTCCGAAAAAAAACCATAATAGAATAATTTGTGTTGTATAAAAAATTAAAAAAGTAAAGAGTCCGGCTGACATTGCAATTGCACCAATAAATTCGCGTCGTGATGCCATTTTATTTGCAATAATGTCGGGTATTTTAAAGGGAAGAAAATTATTTATCCATCCATAGAGGAATATGGGAAATCCGGCTAATATCAGAATAAGGGATTTAATGTGATATAAACCTGATCTTCGGTTTTGTCCCTGACTTATATCAGCATCCTGCAAGCCAATGGCATTTAAATTCCGGTGATATTGTTTGATGCGCAGTGCCATTTTTTCTGCACGTTCCGGTTCTTTTTCCATAAAATATGCAACTGCTGAAATTATTTTTTTGGTGAGCAGGAATGAAGAATTTTGATCGTGAGCAGCAATTCCCAATTCTTTGGAAAGTTTATTTTTATATAAATATTCAATATCGCCGGAAAGCGCATCAATTTTTTCATCACTGATAGCAATGATATGTTTTTCTAATTGAATACGGATCAATTCGGTGATTTGCTGTACTGTTTTTACCGGATCAGTTTTATAGGCATCCTTAAAATCGACCAGTGAAATTGGCTCAGCGATATTAATAAAAAGATCGCGATTGAATTTATGTGGATTTGAATAATTTAAGCCAACAGTTACAATTTGTATATTGAGTGTGAAATTATTTTTTGCTTCTGCGCCCAAGGCAATTCGTGCTGCCCCGGTTTTAATTTCCCTCAATTTTCTTTCTGTTTTGGTAATGCCTTCCGGAAAAATCAAGATAGCACAACCCTCTTCCAGATATTGATAACAGGCTCTGAAAGTATCTTCATTTTTACGCATTTCCGAAGGATCATCAGCTTGCCGATATATAGGAATTGTATTAAACTTTGGCAATATCCATTTGGCGAATTTAGATTTGAACAGGATACCTTTTCCGAGAAAATATAATTTACGGTCAAACATAGTTGCAATAACTATAGGATCCATAAACGCGCTCGGATGATTTGCAACAATAATGAGCGGCCCCGACACAGGGATTAATTCTTTATTTCGAATAGTAATATTGCTGAAGAAGACTCTTCCAGTGATCTTAAATAAGAATTTTAGTATTGAATAGAACATAATGTGAGGCTAATTTACTGGATTTCAGTAAATATCCTTAAATTTTACTACAATTTTAATCGTATTTATAGTTTAACGATTTGAATTTGGGATTGAAATATTAAAGTGATTGCTTAAATTTGTTTTTTAGAAGTCAATATTTTATTTTAAATAGGATAATCATTTAAAATTAAAAATAATTCAATGGCAGATAATCTTTTCTTTCGATATATAAACAGCTACCCTTCCGATTCGGAAACCATTTGGAGTGTAGAATTGCAAGGGGTGACACATAATGAAGATCATTGGTTTATTAGTCAAAAATCTCGATTATGGAAAATTCCGGTTGGTGTAGATTTGAACGATGTTACAGATGATATTAGCAGAGGAATTTTCAACATTCCTATACCACCTGAACTTGCGGTGGATTACGACCACATGGGCGATCTTGATTTTTATAACGGTTATCTTTTTGTGGGATTAGAAAATTCAGGCGATAGTCGTACTGCAAGTATTGCATGTTTTGATGCGGAAACTTTAAATTTTATTGGCAGCGACAAAGTTCCGGAACAGGATGGACATGCTTCTTGGTGCGCTGTGAATGCAAAGGATGGATTTTTATATAGTTCTGCATATAACAACGTTACTAAATTATTTGCCTATGAATTTACGATTGGAATCAATTGTTTTGTTTTGTCGCTTTGCAAAACCGTAACATTGCACAAAGAAAATGAAGAACAATTTATTTTATCGGGGATACAAGGGGGAGTATTTGTTACCGAAAATGAGGAAACACATTTGTTTTTAACTTCGAATGATTATGTTACAAGAGGAGTGCAGGTTTTTAGATGGGCAGATGCACGAAGAATCCAAAAAATTTTTATTGACCAAGAATATTTCACTTTTGGTGAAGAAATTGAAGGATTAACTTACTGGGATCTTAGTAGTGGTATTGCTCCGGGAATAAAAGGTCAATTGCATATTTTTGAACTTGATAACGATTCGGACAATGTGGATGATTTAAAAGATTTTTATCATTATGCTTTTTACCGCTCTGAATATATTGCAAATATAAATCCGGCATCAAGAGAAGTGCATCACTGGGAATGTAAATGGATAGACCTAATGACTCCTGAGCATAAGGTTGCTTGCAACTCTTTAGAACAAGCGATAGCGGATGGGTATGACGGCTGTCACTATTGTATTGGTGGGGTATTGGATAAGCGGTAGGTATAAGTTTATATTAATTACCCAATCGATTTATTTCGCCTTACAACAACCATCCAACTTTACATAACTGGCAGGATCTGCTTTAACATGGTCGGCATCATATCCTGAAGCTGCTATTGCCGCACGAATTTTATCGGGGTCGGTTTTTGAAGTTTTATAAGAAACAGTGATCGTATTTGCTTCCGGACTCACATCGATGGATTTAACTCCGGGAATAGTAAGTGTTGAATTGTAAATATTAGCCCCGCAACTTTCACATTGCATACAATGGTCGCAGGCGATGGATGTTTTAACTACAATAGTTTCTTTTTTGGCTTTCTGGGCAAAGGATATAGTAACCGTAAATGTTAAAATAATGGATACAAATAGATTTTTCATTGGTTTTGTCATTTTTTTTCAAAGTTAATGATTTTGCATGAAATTGGCAATTTTCAGGCTACTCAAATAATTTGAATTATGTTTCATCTAATTCATGTTAGTTTTCTATCTCAAAGTATAAAGTGATTAAATCATAAAATACAATGCTCATTTCATTGTGTAATACTTTTACAGTTACCACTTTTGTGTTAAGTTTAAGTGATACACTACTTTCACCATCAGTTTTCTTTAATGATTTTTCGATGGTTGCTCTACAAGTTCCACAAACTGCCGAGGTTTTAATTTCAACCGCTTACGCAGTTGCGCTTGGTTATGCTTTCCTCGGAATAATTCCGATAAAAAAAATGCGGCTACTAGCATAATTGTATGAATTGTTCTAATATTATTTGGTTGTTTTTTTCTTATTTTCATTATCAATAAAAAACCTGTATGATAATCCCAAAGTGATATTAATGTCAGAAGCGACCTGCCCCCGTTTACTTTTTGAAATACCGGTAATTCATACATGGTATAAGCGGTAAGTTTATGAAAAAACGTGTAGCTTATCTGGGGCACTATAAAAATTTTACTGCTTCCGAACGAATTTACATCATAATTTGCAACAGGAAGGCCTTCAGCCCGTTCCAGATTCCCAATGTATTCATATTTTCCTGAAATTATTAAGCCTAAATTTTCTCCGATAGTTTAACTGTTAAATAAACTCACCGTTGCATAGTTTCCGAATTTTTCACCGTTAGGATTCCATCCCTTTAAAATATATTGAAATAAAGTGAAGATTTTAAACTTTTGAACAGGAAATCCCCTTAAAATAAATCCATAAAAAATAAAATCGTTAGAACCGGTTGTAGGTTGAATACCGGGTGGTTTTTTTTGATATAATGTTGTTGTTTCATTCTGAAATAAAATGAGTGAATCGTTATAGCTCCCAACGGGTATTTTTAAACCTAAACCTACGGTAATTTCCCAAACACTTTTTTCTGTCGTTTTATTCCATACATCATATTTGGGAAAAACTATGAGGTCGCCAATTCCGCTACCAGTAATTGTATCGATATAATCTGCGCCATATTGGGTTTTATTGTAATAATATCCGCATGCCAGTGAGAGGGTAAGGTGTTTAGTGATTCCGTAACTAAACCGGGAGAAAAGGTAGTTGGAGTTATAACTTTGCAACAGCTGAGGTATAGCGGGATCAACGCCTAAAAATTTATCTGAAAACGTATATTGGTGATTAACATTAAATTCTGTCTGGCCCTTCAGCAAAACACCCTGTGACACACCGTCGGCAATAGGACTTCCACCACCACCCGTGCAACATCCCTGCCCGAATGAATAATTAAAGAAAAATAAACAAACGCATGCAAATAATAAAACTTTCAAGCGATTCCTGATCTCTGATTTCATTTGTTTATAGTTTGAGCTTCCAATAATTTTTATGAATTAATGGTTCACTGTAAGGTTCATGGTTTTTTGGAATGCCCCGCAGCTCATCTCCACTATATAAATTCCATTAACCAATGCTTGTGTATTTAATTCATATTTATTTTTCCCTAATGATTGATTTTCAATTTTAACGGTTTTAATTTTTTGACCCGTCAGGTTTATAATACTAATTGTAACAGTGGAAATTGTATTTAGCGTATAGTTTATTGTTGAAGATGATGATGCAGGATTGGGGTAAATATTTGTTAATCCGATCGGTGCAATGTTTTGTACAGATGTTTCTGTGCCCAATGTAGCATTGATTGCATCTCGCACGTCCTGGTTATCCAAAGTATTGTTATAGCCGAGCTTATTGTAATAAACATGATGATCATTACCACCAAGTACTACAATTGTTGGCATTCCCATTCCGCCGTAATAGTTAAATTCGTCATAACCATCAAGAAAGGTCAGGCACGACAATCCACTTGCCCAGCTTATTATTGAAGCGCAAGTAAAAGAGGCGTTCCAGTCAATGAGGAAAAATTTTAATTTGCCGGGGTCCGAAGCAGCATAGTCGAGGTTGATCTCGTCCATATAATATGCGGCTGAGATGCAGGTGCCGCAATTCATAGCGTATTCGCAAATGATCACACTACCATTATCCAGCTCAGAAAACAGGTTATATGAATAACCACTAACGCATTCATCCTTTGTTCAGTCCAAAGCCTCAGTTACCTGTGCAGAGCCGCTGCAATAAACCGCAAAACTGAGGAGGGTGAGAAATGTAAATTTTTTCATATAGCGTTATTTTAAATGATTTCTTTACAGATGTAAATATAAGGTGAGTTCAACTGATAAGGACAATTTTTAGAAACAAAGAAAATAGCTTTTGAGGGCTTTTTTCTTTAACCAAGTAGCGTAATCATTGGATTGTCTGCGTCTAAAAACTATAAACAACTCAGTTCAGTACAAAGGTATCAAATTGCTTAAAAGAATGTAATTACAATGCACTATTCGCTCACTTCCCCTCAGGGGTGATTTTGTTGATTGACACATGCAGATTGTTTAAAGAAAGATCAATGGAATTATTAGCCCCGCGGAGTATCTCCTTATGTTAGGGCTCTGTAGAGATATAAAAAGAAGGCCGCTCCACTTAAGAACAGCCTCTTTTTATATAATTTAACTTAAATATTATTGTACTACTATTGACTTTGAATAATTAACCGAACTTCCCGCAACGGTCAGAAAATAAGTTCCGGCAAATATATTGTTATTAAAAACTAATTCAATTTCTCCACTTGCATCATTCCTTATTTTTTCCTGTTGAATGATTCGGCCGGTAATATCAGTAATTGTTACAACAAAACTTTCATCATCTGCAGCGGCAGGAAGTATTATTGTTAAATTATCATGCGCAGGATTTGGAAATACTTCAATTTCATTTTCACTGATCGAATTTCCGTCTAATAGTCGCATTACTATTTTATTCGTTGATTGGATGGTGCAGGCTCCTCTGGTGATCAAACAATAATAAGTGCCCGGAACAATAAAGGTGTATGAATGTGAAGTTGCTCCTAGAATTATGCCGGTGGAAACTTCATACCATTGAAATGTATCACCAGGTGTATTGGGCACACTCACTTTATTTCCCAAGGCATTCAATTTTGTTTTTATCGTTATATCACAATCCTGAATTGCAGCGAGATAAAAAGCATAGGGATCAGAGATTAATGTATCAGTTTCAAAAGTAAGCAGTCCATTAAATTGACCGCAAATCGCAATCTGCTCATTAATAACACCAATACCTCTTACCATTGTCAAGCCAGTACCTTCAATTGTATTCATCCATCTTACATCTCCATTTTTATTCAACTTGATTAAAAAACCCTTGCTGGAATATACAGGCAACGCGCCTGTTGTAATTATTGAACCATTCAATTTGAGTGTGTCAGCAAATCCACCCCCAATATAGCAGTTTCCCTTATTATCCGTTGCAATGGCAGCTTCATCATCGGTGGCCGAAATAAGATATGCACCCCCTGTTGTGCTAATTTGGTTAATCCATTTGTACACTCCGGCAGTTGAAATTTTGGCAACAAACATATTTATATTATCTGTATGTTCGAGCAGGGTATTATCAAACCAGGTTGAATCAGAAGAAAAATCTCCATAAGCATATACATTATTTGCTGCATCGGTTGTAATCCCTTTAACATCCTCAAACCCTGACCCTGAAATTGCTTTTCCCCAAATGCTCACAAAATTTTGATTCATTTTCCAGACAAATCCATCGGGGATCGCAAAAGTAGGATTAAGAAGATAGGGAAACACAGTATCAATTTCCGACATTGAAAAAAGTCCCGAGTTACCGGCTACAATAACATTGCCTGCATTATCGCAAACAATGCGGATAATTCCGGTAAGGTACGATGGGATGTAATTTCTTGCAGTGATAATATGTCCGTCAAGCGCACTCATTCTTGTGAATAAATAGCAAATTCCATCATAATATTCGCCAGTTTTGAAAGTAATTCCTGTAATATGATAAAATATATTATAAATGCTGTTTCCATCGGGTGAGATCGCTATAGAAGTACTCCATGCGCCGCCATATTCATTGTAAGTTGTATTTGTCCATTGCACATTTCCATTGGTGTCAAACTTTGTTATATAACCACGTGCAAGATAATAGAGTTGCAGATCAGAATTTTGCATTACACCATCAATGATAAGACTGTCATAAAATTTTCCGGTTACAAAACAATCGCCTGTTGCCTTGTTTACTTTCAGGCTGTAAAGCTCATTGTAATATCCCTGCATTATTTTTACCCACTGCACATTTCCATCCGCATCGTGTTTAGTCAGAAAAGAGCTGGGATAACCAATATAAGAATTGTCATTATAAGTTACTCCATCAATTACAATAGATTGATAGAAATAACCCCCGGTGTATTTATTCCCCAAATTATCTACATCAACTGATAGCGCATCATCGGGAAGATCATTAGCTGATGAAGAAATTGCCCAGTCCGTAGCTTGCGCAAATACATTTATTTGCAGGCAAAGGAATGTAATAATTAAAATTGTACATTTTTTCATGATAAGTAGTTTTAGATTAAATAAATTGATTGATAGAACAAAACTACTGCTGCATATTTGGCCGTCTGTTACCCTTTGGGGTGATTTGGATGGGTGTAATCCGGAATAATAAAAACCATGTAGTACCAATACCTACATCAACAATTGCCTGATTCGGGCAATTGTAGTGCTTCTTGAATTGCTTTCCAGTTTGAGATACATGTGATTGATATGTTTTTTAACCGTATTTAAGGAAATATAAAGTTCATCTGCTATTCTTTGATTAGTTTTTCCATTATAAATCAATTGAAGTAAGTCAATTTCTCTTTCAGAAAGGGGAATAGTTAATTTTTTATTAATCAGTGCTGTGTTTAATTCAGGAAATTGCATTTTCATTTTTTGGGCATGATTGTATAATGCAACTTCAATTGTTGTAAAAAGGCTGGGTTCTGAAAATGGTTTTACAAGATAGCCTGAAGGTTCAGTGTGCTTAGCTTTATCTAATGTGTTTTTATCGGAATAAGAAGTCAAAAAGATAAATGGTAATTTATAATTATTTTTAATTATTTCTGCAATTTCAATTCCATGAATTTCACCATTTAAATTAATATCTAATATGGCGAAATCTGGCGTATTATTTTTTAAACTTAGTAATGCATCTTCTTTTGAATATGCAATATCAGAAACGCTATATTCATTTTTTTCAAGTGCAGATTCAATGTCTGCTGCAATGATTGGTTCATCTTCTACAATTAAAATGTTTATTTCTGTTGTATTCATTATTTCAGTTGATTTTTTATTTCAATTGATATTTTAGTTCCATCATTATTTTTAATTTTCATTTCCCCTTTTAATTTTTTTATAAATGCATTGATCATTTTATGTCCGAACGAATTCTGATTAAAGTGTGATGCATCTCCTTCAAACCCAACTCCATTATCGTTCACAGATAATTTAAGTAGAGATCCTTCTTGTTTCAAAATTACTTCTATTATACCTGCGTTATTTCCCGGAAATGCATATTTTAAGCAGTTGTTAATCAATTCATTTAACACCAATCCTAATGGAACTAAGGTATCAACATCTAATTGAATGTTATCGATATCCATTTTCACTTGAATTTTGTCCTCTTTAATGTTATACGAATTAAACAGGTAGGATGTAAGATTCTCAATATATGTTTTAACGCTTATGTTTACCAGGTTTTCATCCATATATAAATTTTGATGAATGATGGCCATACTTTGCACCCTGTTTTTACTTTCCTTTACTGCATCCAATGCTTTTTCATCGCTGATATAATTGGATTGTAAACTTAATAAACTGGAAACTATTTGAAGATTGTTTTTTACCCGATGGTGAATTTCCCTTAATAACAATTCTTTTTCGCTCAATGAAGTTTCTATTATTTTATTTTGTGCATTCAACAATTCTTTTTTTCTGCGGTTATTAGTAAATGCCTTATACGCAACTAAAGTTAATCCTAAAAAAAGGATTGTTGAAAGTATAAAGTAATTGCGTATTTTTTTGCTTGCTTTAAGTTGTGTAAAACTAATAAGATTAGTAAGGCTTAACTGTTGAATTTCTTTTTCTTTTTCGCTTGTTTCATACACTGCAGAGAGCTCATTTATCTGGCGACTGTTTTCTTCGTTATACAATGTATCATACGCATTTTTCGAAAGGATAAGAAACTCGAATGCAGACTTGTAATCGCCTTTCCGCTCATAGGTTTTTGAAAGTATTTTAGAAAATATCGCCTCCTTCTCTAGTGAATGTATTGCTTTAGCCTCATTCAAGGCAGTTGAAAAATATTCAATTGCAAGTTCAATGTTATTTTCATTTAAAGCGATATTGCCTAAAGCTTCGTTGATTGTAGGATTAACTACAGAATAATTTATTGCTTTCGCTTCCCTCTGTACTTCCAGTAATATTTTTTTTGCGGCGTCGGCTTGTTTCAAGGCCACTAACGCAGAACCAATGTTTGCCTTGCTGTTAAGAATATCCTTTTTTTTATCCAATTTTTCGGCAATTATTAAGGCTTTGCTCGCATAAACATAAGCACTATCGTAGTTTTCGGCATGTACGTACGAGCTTCCGATATTCATGAGTGTATTAAGAATTCCTTGTTGATCATTTAATTCTTTTTTAATTTCCAATGATACAGTATAATATTTAATTGCATTCGCATAATCCTTTCTTGAGCGGTAAACCAGTCCGATATTATTGTATGATCTCGAAACAGGCATTTTATCTCCCACTAGTTGCCGCAATTCTAATCCTTTGAAATAATTGCGCAAGGCCAATTCATAATTTCCGGTATGATAATAAGCCATCCCAATATCAGAAATGGCATTAGATTGTTTATCAATTGCATTTATAGACTCAAAAATATTCTTCGCCTGATTAAGAAAAAATAAACAGGAGTCGAGCATATTTTTGTAATCGTAGGAAACCCCTTTTTGGTGCAGGGCTTTTCCCTCCCGCATTTTATCCTTTGCTTGGAAAGCTGCTGCGTAAGATATATCTGCATATTTTATTGCCATTTCAGGGTCATCCTCCTGAAAAGCAATACATAATTTCCATGCAAGATCTGCTTTGAGGGTGTCCGATTTCGTACTGTTGAGCAATTGAATCAAAGAATCATTTGTAACATTTTGACTATGCAGAAACAGGTTTAATAAAATACAAACAGCCGTTAAAGATAATTTCATATGGTTTACCATTTGAGTTAGAAATCATGCCAAAGCGTTGTATTAATGGTATTTTAGTTTGTTTTAACCCCTATTACCGTTATTACCCCGGCTGTGTGCATATTTTCAATAGGTAAGATTAGGACAATTTTGGGAGAATATGCAGTGTTTACATCAAAAAGGGAGAGAAGACGCGGAAACTAATTTCCTAAAGCTTTTGACATCCCTTAAATCAAAAGAAAGTTTGATGTGCAGTAAAACCAAAAATTTGGTTCGACCCACAGGGACACGCCCAAATAGACATGCTTTAATGTTTCAAAAACTGCTTAAACATTGCTAATTTCGCAACAAATATTAATTATGGCTGAAGTAATAAGAATGCCCCGAATGAGTGATACAATGACTGAGGGAACCTTTGTGGAATGGCATAAAAAAGTGGGCGACACAGTGAAAAACGGGGATATTCTTGCAGAAGTGGAGACCGATAAGGCGACCATGGAGTTGGAGAATTATGTGAAGGGAACGCTTTTATACATTGGTGTGGAGAAAGGAAAAAGTGCGCAGGTGGATCAGGTTATTGCAATTGTTGGCGCTCCGGGAGAAGATTTTCAGGCTTTATTAACCGAGGAAAAATCAAAAGCGGAAGAAAAAACAGAGTCGCCGGAAAAGAAAGAAGAAACACCGAAAAAAGAAGAGGATAATACCGAGAAGAAAGAAGAAGCTACGGTAGAAAAAAAGGAAGAAGAAAAAGCAGAAGTTAAACAGGAAAAAAGTGCCGAAATAAAAGAGAGCGACGACGAAAGAATTAAAGTTTCGCCTCTCGCAAAAAAAATTGCAGGGGATAAAGGAATTAATTTAAGTGATGTTTCAGGATCGGGTCCGGAAGGTAGGATCATTAAAAAAGATGTAGAAAATTTTGTTCCTCAAGTAACAGAAAAAGAAAAAGTGGAACAAAAAATTCCGCGCATGGAATTGCGGGAATCTTTTGGAGAAGAAAGTGCAGAAGATGTTCCGGTATCGCAAATGCGTAAAGTAATTGCAAAACGCCTTTCGGAAAGTATGTTTAGTGCTCCGCATTTTTATTTAACGGTATCTATTAATATGGATGCTGCAATAACTTCGCGAAAAGCATTAAATGATGTGAGTCCGGTTAAAATTTCATTTAATGATCTTGTTGTAAAAGCATGTGCCATGGCATTGCGTCAACATCCAAATGTAAATTCGAGTTGGATGGGTGATACGATCAGAATAAATAAACATATAAATATTGGGGTGGCAGTTGCAATTAACGACGGACTTGTTGTTCCGGTAATTCGTTTTGCAGACAATAAATCGCTTGCACAAATTGCCACAGAAACAAATGATCTTGCAGCACGCGCAAAAAGCAGAAAATTACAACCAAGTGAATGGGAGGGAAATACTTTTACTATTTCCAATTTAGGCATGATGGGGATAGATGAATTTACTGCAATAATAAATCCTCCCGATGCATGTATTCTTGCCGTGGGTGGAATTAATCAGGTGCCTATAGTGAAAAACGGAGTTATTGTAATTGGCAACATTATGAAGGTCACCATGAGTTGCGATCATCGCGCTGTTGACGGCAGTGTTGGTGCTAAATTTTTGCAAACACTGAAGCAGTATCTCGAAGAACCGGTGCGGATGTTGCTTTGAGGGGTGAATGGTGAATGGTGAGTCTGGAACTGCTAACATGAGAGCGTATAACACCTGCAGTAGAATTAGTTAATTCTTCCATTGAAAATTTATCAATAAGAAATTATATTAATGTTACGATAATTTTTTTGGAAGAGAATGTCATTGCGAGACATTGCGAAGCAATGTCGAAGCAAGCTTTTCAGTGTTACTTGGTTTATCAAAAAAAGGATAATTCAATTGGAAATTAAATTATCATTCCAACTCCAATTTCTTCGCAAAACTTCGTGTCATTACGCCTTCGTGGCAAAAAAATTATCCAATAGAAAATTAAGTTATTGGTAGCATGATAATTTCGCTCCGGAACCTATGTCAGGTGAAAAACACCTGGCTACGGCGTTGAGAAAGGATAATTCAATTGGAAATTAAATTATCATTCCAACTCCAATTTCTTCGCAAAACTTCGTGTCATTACGCCTTCGTGGCAAAAAAATTATCCAATAGAAAATTAAGTTATTGGTAGCATGATAATTTCGCTCCGGAACCTATGTCAGGTGAAAAACACCTGGCTACGGCGTTAAATTTTAATGAAAAGGAAAAACTAAAATTTTCCTCCCAACTCAAAGCACCCATTGTCAATTGTCGATTATCAATTGTCAATTAATCATGCGATTATTACATCATGTATACACATCACCGGAAGGTACACTCCGCCTTTTAATAAAACAAAATCTTCAGTGGCTGTCCAGACGGTGGTTTCTACCTGAAAAATTCCTTGTTTACATTCGAAAATGATCTTTACTTTTGTATGGTAATTGTTACCCAAGATCATGGCATCATATAAAATGTGTTTTCTGCGATTAATATAATCAGGATGATTAAGTACATCATGATAAATTAATTCCAGAAAAGGAATTTGTTCTTTTTCAATGGTTGTAATAGTTTCTAATTGCATAGCTGTGGTTTTTTTGAACGATTTACTACAGCCGGTTGTTTCATTAGGCAAGTTATAACCTTTTTTTAAATAAATAAAATATTGTGAAAAAAACTTTGGTATTAGGAGCTTCACCCAATCCTGAACGATATGGCAATATGGCCGCCCGTAAACTCAAAGCATACGGGCATGAAGTGGTTGCTGTTGGGAAAAGAGAATCAAAAATAGATGATATCAATATTCTGAAAGAATTTCCAGTTTTGGACGATGTTGATACGGTAACCCTGTACCTCAATCCGGATAATCAAAAAGAATACTACCAAAGAATCATAGCCCTGCATCCTAAACGCATCATTTTCAACCCCGGAACGGAAAATGAGGAATTGGAAGAAATGGCGAGGGAAAAGGGTATTGAAACGGTAGAGGGATGTACTTTGGTGATGCTTTCTACAGGACAGTTTTAAGCCGAGGGCAGTGAGTGACAGTGTGCAGTTGGCAGTGGCAGTGGGCAGATTGTTTACCTCTACATTTTTTGTTTCGAATAAAATTTTATTAGGCAGTTGCCTTTACCGGCAGGCAGATTGTCGGAACTCACACTATATCTTCGTAGAAAACTCAAAACTCAGAACACATAGCTAAATAATACTTTATTTACCTTTGAGCATTCCTTAACAACTAAAGTCAATAACACAATTGAAATCATCCATCTCCTATACTGAAGAAAATTACCTGAAGGCAATTTTTAAATTGTCGGAGATGCAGAAGGAGAATGTTTCTACCAATGCTATTTCGGAAAAATTATTGACCACTGCCGCTTCGGTTACTGATATGCTGAAAAAATTATCGGGGAAAAAATTAATTCACTACGAAAAATATTACGGAGTTTCCTTAACGGATAAAGGAAAAAAAATGGCAAAGGACCTCATTCGCAAACACCGATTATGGGAAACATTTTTGGTAGATACATTAAAATTTAGTTGGGATGAAGTGGATGAACTCGCAGAACAATTAGAACATATTAATTCAGAAATTCTGACTGATCGGATTGATAATTTTCTCGGCAATCCGAAATTCGATCCGCATGGAGATCCTATTCCTGATAAGGACGGAAATATTGCCTATCACGAGGATGTCACCTTAGATAAAATGCAAAAAGGGGACATAGGAATTATTTCCGCAGTTATAGATCACTCCACTCAATTTCTTCAATATCTCAACAAAGTAGATTTGGTAATACACACCAAAATAAAAATTAAAGACGATGAAGACTATGATCAAAGCAAGATCATAATCATTAACAATAAAAAAGAATTAGTTGTCTCGCAAAAAGTTGCTTCGAATTTATTAGTCAGGAAGATAAAATAAGTTTGACGCAAAGCATTCGCCATAGTCAATTATTCCACCATTCTCCATTCTCCATTCTCCATTGTTAAACCGTGTTTCCCTTCACCAAACTTTTCACATCCACAACCATTGTATTTGTCCATTTGTCGTGCCAGCCGGTTTGTGAACCTAACATGGAAAAGGGTTCGAATGGAACGAAGCGGGAGAAGCTTCTCCCGAGTGCCTGATTTGCCGATATTTTTTCGAGGTCTGCTGATCGAACTACAACTGTGCCGGTAATGAATTTACCCACAGTCCTTCCAAAAGTAGCTTCCATAATAGCATAATAAAGAAAAAATATACAATAAAAGAGGAAATAAAATCGTCCGGCCGATGCATCAGGACCGAAGGTAGGCAACATTAAAATTATGAGAATGATGATTAGCATGATAGCTACATAATCTAAAATAAAATTTACGAGGCGCTTCCAGGTTGCGGCCAGTTCATAGCTGGATTCGTTTTCGATATTAAGGCTGTCGAGTGGATTTTGGTTTTCCATGTGTGGTTATTTTGGAGCTAATATACCGTAAAATTTAAATACGCAGGAAAACATTCTAATGTAAATCAAATTTTCTGAATTTTTACCTCTCTATTCACTCCACTGCTTCGTTTCAAATAAACTGAATAAATAAATGCGCCTAAAAAGAATATCCCCAGCATGGTAACCATTGCACCGGATATTGAAGCATTTAAAATTACTGCAAAATAGTAACCGCTAATGCTTGATGCTACCCCGAAGGCAGCTGCTAACCATAACATGGTTTTTAATTTATGGGTAATTAAATATGCTGTTGCACCCGGAACAATTAAAAAGGCAACAACTAAAATTGCACCAACACTTTCAAAGGATAATACAGTTGTAAGGGATACGGCTCCCATTAATAAATAATGCCAAAGTACAACCGAAATACCTATTGTAGCTGCATAGTCGGGATCGAAAGTAGTGAGGTATAATCCTTTATAACCTATCACAATAAATAATATAACCAGTATAAATAATCCGCCTAACATCCACACCGCAGTCGGAATATTTAACCATGTTTCAAAATTTATAAAAGTAATATCACCATATAAAACACATTCCTGATCTAAGTCCACTTTATCTGCAAAATAAGTGATTAAAATAACACCAATGGCAAACAACCAGGTAAAACTGATTCCTATACTTGCATCCTCCTGCAATTTTGCTTTTTTATGAAATAATTCTATTAAAACCGTACACAACATTCCGAATGCTGCTGCTCCAATTAACATGGGAACAGAATTGCGAGAACCCGAAATTAAAAATGCAATTGCAATTCCCGGCAATACCGCATGCGAAATTGCATCGCCCACCATTGCCATTCGCCGTAAAATTAAAAAGCATCCCAACAAGCCGGAGGTTATTGCTACTAAGCTACCTGTTACTATTATCCAAAATGCATCCATGTTTTATTTTGTTGTTCTGTTTTTCATTATAGGTGTATTGAAAGTAATGGATATGAATGAAAAAATGAGTCGAATAAGGGATATGGGACACGGGACAAGATACACGGGATTTGTGACCGAATGGATTGGTAATTGTAACCCGATATATACTTTATATTTATATTTTGATTTATTTTTTTCATAGCTGCATCCTTTTACGATTTCATTTTTAACTTTAATAAGGAATTATTTTTTCGTGTGGATCTTTTTCGGGTTTATCTAAAAGTTCAATTAATCTTTTTTCTATTTCGGGTGTTATAATATGTTCGATGGCTTCGGCGTCATCATGCACGTGGTCGCTGGCGATATTGAGTTTTTCGGTGAGGTACATTTCCCAAAGTCGATGAATACGTGTAATTCTTTTTCCTTCATCCAAACCTTTTTCAGTTAAATAATAGAGGTCGTTTATTTTTACTACAAGGTCTTTCCGCAATAACATTCTTAAACCGAAAATATAGTTCGATGTTTTCATTTCACGTTCAGTTGCAATATCGGAAAGCGTAAACGATTTTTTACCGGGATTTTTTTCTTCCAAATGAAATAATTCCTTCAAAATATTTTCCCGTAACATTTTATTCTGATATTTTTTGCGGATGATTATTTTGGGTATCAAACCTTTTTTGGGTGCAAATAAAATACTCATTACCGCAATGATGGATGTCATTGTAACTATCCATGGACCCGTTGGCATTTTGTTATTTGCATAGGATACATATGCTCCGGTAATACTTCCGATCACTGCAAATAAAATACTGAGCAATATCATTTTACCCAATTTGTCGGTCCAGTATTTTGCTGCAGCGGGAGGAGTAATTAATAAAGCAGCCATTAAAACCACCCCAACTGCCTGAATGCCGGCAGCCACCGCTAAAACAGTTAATGTGGTTAAGGTAAGCTGTAAAAAATTAACCGGCAATCCGGTGGATTTTGCATAATCCGGATCAAAACTGAGCAATCTGAATTCTTTAAAGAAAATTACAACCACTATAATTATGAATAAACTAACCACTGCCATAGTTCTGATATCATCAGTGCTCATTGCAGCAGCTTTTCCAAATAAAAAATTATTTAATCCACTTTGTGATGCATTGCCACTTTGTTGTATGAAGGTCAATAATAAAATTCCAACTCCAAAAAATACAGAGAGAGTTAAACCAATTGCTGTATCCGGTTTTAATTTTGTTTTTTTTGTGATGAGGTCAACGAAAATAATGGATAACCATCCCGTTACAAATGCTCCGCCAAGTAATACCCATAAATTTCTTGTATCAAATAACATGAATGCAAGACAAACACCCGGTAAAACAGAATGTGCAATGGCATCACCTGTTAATGCTCTTTTTCTTAAAAAAGCAAAGGTGCCAATTGTTGCAGTTCCAATTCCCAGTAATATCATGCCTACTACCACAAACTGCACGTTCGGATCGGAAAAGGAAAAAAAATCGAAAAAAGTTTTCATTTATTTTTTATTGTATTAAATCGATAGGCAAATCCTGTTGAAACAAAAACATCCATAGCACCTGTTTGTAAAATACTTCCGCAGGAAATATCAAATTGCAAATCATGATTCGGACTATAGGTAAATCCAAAATCAACAAAATGTTCATCTAAGGGGTCAGATATAATATCAGTTGCGGGATTGGAACAATATAAATTTCCATAAACTTCCGCAAAAATACCGCAGTGTTCACCAATGGCAAATCCTGAGGTTAGTGTATAAACATAATAGGGCGAAGGCGCAAAACCATCCCATTCTATCCCTGCATTATAACCAATGTTCCACCATTCATTTATACTGTGGGCAGCGGTTAATATAGTTGCAATTGCAGTGTAATTTGAACGGAAATCCTTTGATGCAATTTTAGATAATTGAACATGGGTAATTAATGCTAAGGCAAATTTATCTTTCTCTATTAATTTGGATTTTAAGCCAACACTTATCGGATTAATTCCAAATACTTTTTTATTCGCATCAATAAATACCGGATCTATCTCCAAACGCAATTCAAAATATTCATTAATTCCGTATCGCATCAGTGTAGAGGCAATGGAATATTCATTATTAAAAGCTAAAAAATTAGCGGCAAAACCATGTTCGCCCTGCAAATAGCCCACAGGAACCAGCGCGGCACTTTCCGTTTGATCAGGCCTGTCGGTAATTATTGCCGCATTTTGAGCATGCAAAGTGGAGATATAAATACAGATAATCACGAAAACGATTATTTTTTTAAATTGCCGTGTCATAATTTATTTTTTTTCTCGCGAATCGGAGCCTCCATTTCACTTAACAGATGCCCCACATTCATTAATAAAGATAATTTTCCGCCATAAGTTTTTTGTAAATACTCCGGAACAAATATTTCTTCCTTAGGTCCGGATGCAATTAATTGTGTATTAATTAAAATGATCCAATCAAAATATTCATAGGCACTTTGCAAATCGTGATGCACAACAAGAATGGTTTTTCCTTCACTGCGCATATTCAATAACAACTCGAAAATTGTTTGTTCCGTTGTTGCATCAATTCCTGCAAATGGCTCATCCATAAAATACAGATCAGCTTCCTGTGCAAGGCTTCGCGCAATAAATACACGTTGTTGTTGTCCTCCCGATAATTGAGATATCTGTCTGTTGATATACTGATGCATACCAACTTTTTCCAAACATAACATTGCGAGTTCTTTATCTTTTTTTCCAAGTTTTCCGAAAATTCCACGTTTGCCGTATCTACCCATCATAACAACATCTAAAACACTTGCGGGAAAATCCCAATCAACACTGCCGCGCTGCGGAACATAGGCAACCCGATCGCGAACTTCATTCAGCTCCTTTCCGAATAATTTCACATAACCACTGTCGTGTGGAATCAATTGCATCATCGATTTTATTAAAGTGGATTTACCGGCGCCGTTGGGCCCAATAATACCCACTAATTTTCCTTCGGGTATCATAAAATCGATATCCCAAATAGCGGGTTTTTTATTGTAAGAAATGGTGAGATCGTGCACCTCTATCACCGGATCTTTAATGTTATGTTGCATGAATGTATTTTTTGTATTTATTTTAAGGCCTCGTAAATAATATTTGTATTGTGTTGAACCATGCCAATATAATTTCCTTCAGGAGTGTTTTTTGCACCCATTGCATCACTAAATAAAGTGCCACCGGATTTTAATTCATGACCTTTTTGTTTGCATCCCTCCCGAACTGCATTAATTGATTTTTCACTCACACTACTTTCTACAAAAACTGCTTTTACTTTTAGTGCTATTATCATATTCACCATATCGGTAATATCCTTTAAACCGAATTCTGCCGCAGTAGAAATTCCTTGCAATCCCTTTACCTCAATTCCATAAGCTCTTCCATAATAACCAAATGCATCGTGTGAAGTAATTAATATTCTGTTCTCCGGCGGTATGGAAGATATTTTATTTCTTACATCCTCATCCAGTTTTTTTAATTTTTCCAAATAAATCCTCGTATTTTCTTTATAAAATGCTGCGTTTGTAGGATCTGTTTCTGAAAGTTTTTTGCCAATCTCCTCCACACATGCGCTCCACATCATTACATCAAACCATATATGTGGATCATGTGCACTTATACCCGATACCTGTGCAACATTGCGCAATTTATTTTCATCAATGGAAGCACTGATTGCAAAAACCGGTTTTTCTTTCGAAAGCTGATCAAAAATTTCCTGCATCTTTCCCTCCAAATGTAAACCGTTGTAAAAAATAATATCCGCTCCACGCAATTTTGTTAAGTCGCCCTGAGAGGCCTTATACAAATGCGGGTCTACGCCAGGTCCCATCAAAGCAGTTACTGTTGCCTTGTCACCTGCAATATTTTCTATTGCATCGGCTATCATTCCGGTTGTGGTAACGATATTAGTCTTTTTATCGCCGGTTTCCTGCGTTTTACCGCCGCATCCGGCTAAACTTGCTGCTATAATTAAGGTAATAAATATCCTTGTCATACTCTAATTTTAAGGCAAAGATATAAATTTTAGACTAATCTAAAAAATAATTTTGTTTATTTTAAAATATTTCCAAATTGAAAGTCCTTAATTTAGCGCCACAAGTGAAAAATCCATTTATTCCGGGTGACATAAAAATTTACAGTAAGGTGGTTCATAGCTCCGAAATTGCTGCCTTTGAGAGCGGAATGGTGCATCCATTATATGCAACATTTTATCTTACTAAGGATGCAGAATGGAGCACTAGGCTTTTTGTTTTGGAAATGAAGGAAGAGGATGAAGAGGGAATAGGAACTTTTATTGAAGTTTACCATCGTTCGCCGGTTTTGGTGGGAAGTAAGGTGGATTTTTATGCAACTTTGGACGAAGTGGAAGGTAATGCCATAATTTGTTCTTTTAGTGCTAAAGTTGGTGACAGAGTAATTGCAGATGGACGCACCGGGCAAAAGATTTTAAAGAAAGAGAAACTGAATGCGGTTATTGCGCGTTTGGAAGAGATGGGCTAGGGGCGGTAGGGTGTCGGGATAGGACTGATAAGAACTCAAATTTTATTAATTCAATTTAAATTGGCAAAAGATAAAAAGGAATATAACAACGTTAACATCAGCAACAAAAGGGCAACCTTTGAGTATGAGATTCTGGATAAATATTCGGCTGGGATTATTTTGCATGGAAGTGAAATAAAAAGTATTCGGGATGGAAAAGTAAATTTAAGTGATGCGTTTTGTTTTTTTAAGGGAGATGAACTGTGGATCAAGAACCTGAATATTTCCGAATTTAAACAAGCTACCATTTGGCAACATGAACCATTGCGCATTCGTAAATTATTACTCAACAGAAAAGAACTCAATAAATTATTGGCGAAGGTGAAGGAACGTGGCTACACAATTGTTCCCTTGCGGATGTTCCTTACTGAGCGTGGCTTTGCCAAAGTAGAAATAGCCTTATCGAAAGGAAAAAAAGTGTACGACAAACGCGAATCCATTAAGAAAAAAGACGAGCAAAGAGATCTGGACAGAACAATGTTGAAATATAAATAGCAATTTTCAATTGAAAATTACCTGAATCCTTACATAGCATTCTCACAAAGCACCACAAAACTCATTACGGTAAAATAACCTCAAACTTCAATTCGTAGTTAACATTAAGTGAATTAGCAATTGAATCCATTGTATAATTATCGGAATAACTCACTTCAAAGGTCATATCATTATAAGCTAATCGCGGAATGTCGTAAACTAACACATCTGCAAATAATCCTGTAAGGTCCATATACACTGCAGTTTTGTTCTTATCATCATCACCCCAATACCAGAAACTCGTTTTAGAGCTCTGAGATAAAGGATCACCGTTATCAATATTATTATAACTTTCTGAAGAAAACACCTCTCCATCAGCCTTTACCTCCATAGTGAATGCATAAGCAGCCGAGGATGTTACGCCATTAATAGTGGTATATAGATTTGTTCCATCGAAAGTATACTCTACGTTTATATCTTCTCCGTTTAAGGTTTCTACGGAAGTTCCGTTAAAACTTACCAGTTTCCAGTTCTGTGTAAGGCGGGCATCACGCGAATGAAAGGTCAAAAAAGGGTCGTTTTCTCCTTTTTTACAGCTTGAAATGGCAAATGCAGCAACTGCTAAAACAATAATGGTTGTTATACTCCGTAATTTTTTCATATTCGATTTTTGTTTGTCCCGATTTCTAAAAGGGGATTATAATTTTTTTTGACTAAACAGGCGCAAAGGTAATTAATAACAGCTACAAAGATTGGATACCATTCAAAATAGTTGCAATCAGTCAAAAAAAAATCCCGGCACAAGGGCCGGGATAGTTGTAAAATATTTTTGTTTGATTACCAATATACAATAAGATTTACACCGCCATAACTGTTTACGTTTACGCCGCTCAAACTGTTTTTGTATTCTCCGCGGTCTGCCGCTGTTGTTGTAGTGGTAACGCCTCCGGTTGTAAATGTACTTTCCATATCGTTAGTCCATTCTCCGCCCGAATTCAACATTGCAAAACCTAAACCAACCTCTCCGCCTATAGAAATATTGTCACTGAAGAAATAATTGAATCCTCCTAGCACATTTAACGCAAATCCTAATCCTCCCGGATACGCAACATCTTGAGTAAAGGAAGTAGAATATCCATCACCTGTTATATCAGAACTTAAGGAATAGTCAACACCGGTAAGCATTGCAAACATGATCTCTGCCCCTAAATACGGATCAACCTTCGTAGCGGAAGTTTCCATATGTTTTTCGAGCCCTGCCCCTAATCCAAAGGTAAAACCACTTACTTTTTCATCTGTTTCTGCATATTCCAATGGAAAACCGGTGGAATCACCCATAAAAGTGGAAATAGATATACTGTTAATTCCTAAGGTTAATCGACTTGCCAGCCCATTTTCGTAATATCTTTTATACATCAGAGTATTTTGCGGAATAAGCGCATCAATTGTTACCGGATATCCTTCCAGTACAAATGCCGGGTCAGAAATTGGAGCACCTGATATTGCTGTTGAGCCGAAATTGCCAAACATTACATTGGAAATACCAGTTACATTAAATCCTAAACCAGAAGTACCTGCTTCAGGGAAATTCTGTGCCGATGCACCCGAAACAGTTGCAACTACAGCAATTATGATCATGATCTTTTTCATATTGATAGGTTTTATTTTGAGGCAAAATTATACTTTCACCGTAAATTCAGTCGTATAGGCCACCAAAGTTGCTCACGTAATTTTTTTGGAATAGTAGGTTTTGTTATACAACCATTAAAAAAAAAGGCCATTTACTTTTATTTGGGAACTATTAAAATATCTTTCCCGGTAACATTGGCACAAATCTGAAGTTGTCACCCATTTCCTTGCGGTAATCGTTTTCTGAAGTTTTTGTCATTTTTATCATGAGCTGATCATCAACATTACCCAATGGCAACACAAATATGCCTCCGGTTTTTAATTGTTTGAGCAGTTTTTGTGGAATTTCTTTAGCCGCCGCAGTTATAATTATCCTGTCGTAGGGTGCACTTTCAGGAATTCCTTCATATCCATCTCCAAAAAATAATTTTATCGATTTGCTGTATCCCAATAAACTTATCTGCTGTTTTGCTGTGTCGTGCAGTTTTTTAAAACGTTCAATGGAAAACACTTTCACCCCCATTTCAGCAAGAACACAAGCCTGATAACCGCTTCCTGTGCCTACTTCCAAAACTTTCATGCCCGGTTCCAGCTCAAGCCATTCAGTCATATAGGCAACTGTATAGGGCTGACTTATTGTTTGTCCCTCCCCAATGCGAAAGGCTTTATCTTCATAGGCGTGTTCCAAAAAAGCTTCGTCCATAAAACTGTGTCTAGGTATGGCGTTTATTGCAGCCAATACACGTTCATCTGCAATTCCTTTGTTGCGAAGCACCTCCGTTAGTTCCTGGCGCATGCCTTTATGGCGATAAGTATCAAATTTCTGACTCAATCTGCTTAATTAAAAAAAAGTTACAATAAAATTAACCGGAATTTGGAAATTCTACAACACTTATTCGTTCATTTCCGGTGCAAATGAAAACCCTTTTTTCAAGTTGCTTTCCACTTTTGATCAATAATTATCAACAATCGGTATTTTACTGCTTGAAATAAAAAACGGGTAATTAATTTTACAGGCACGAATTTTGAAAATCAGGGTTGCACAAAATTTAATAAATCAAAAACCAGTTCTACAAATTATGAATTTGCTTAAAAAACTCTTTTTACCGGTTGCTATTCTCCTTACTACAGTATTAAACGGACAGCAAACTATAGGTCTCAATGCACAAAGAACCTATGACATTACTCCGGCAGATTACGGCCTTATTTTCGATACCATACGTATCGCAACCGACGACGGTGCAAGTTTATTTGCATGGCATTTATATCCGGGTGAAAAAAATGATAAATCCTCCAAAAAATCTGTCATAATTAGTCACGATGGAAATGTGAATATGGCAAATGGCCTCGAACAGGCCGGTAAATTTCTTGGTTTAGGTTTTCATGTGTTTATGTACGATTATCGCGGTTTCGGTAAAAGCAGCGATTTTAATGTAAGCAGCAAATTTTTTATCTACCAACAATTTGCAACAGATCTTACTGCGGCAGTTGAATATGTTAAAAAATACCACGCCCTGTTATCAGTCGATCTTTATGGATGGGGAATTGGCGGCGGACTTTCACTCGGTGTTGGTGCTAATAATTTAAAAGTGCATCGCGTTATTGCCGATAATCCATACTCCACCTTCGAAACTGTTCAAAATCGCTACGAACAAAAATCAGGCACGCGTATCATGATGCCCATCGGTTATAATGTTTCTTTATTGGAACCAAAAATGGCACTCATCGATAAAGGCGATCACCTTCGCGCAATATTATTGATCATTGGCGAACAGGGAAATATTATGACCTATGCCGACATGCTCGAATTACAAGCCATGAAGAAAAAAGTAACAACTATTTACACCGTAAAAGGAGTGGATAACGATAAAAATTTCAGCAGCAATCGCGACGAATATTTTAAACAAATTAAAGCCTTCTACGAAAAGTCGGCAGATTGAGCCATAAATAATTTGGGCGTTCCCTGCGGGCCGGGCTTTCCGCTCCAAGTCCTCTCCCGATAAATATCGGGATGCGGGCTTTCCGCTACAATCCCTAACGCAGCGTTTTCGACCAAATTATAATTTCATTTCCACAAAATATTTTTTAAAACCATCTGCTTTTAACAGGTGGTTTTTTTATTTATATCTTTAGCACTCAATTAAACTTGACATTAATTATGATCCAGATAAAATTCGGCACCGACGGATGGAGAGCCATCATAGCAAAAGAATTTACCACCGATAATGTTGCTCGTGTTGCAAAAGCAACCGCCTATTGGGTGAAACAAATTAGTAAAGAACCGTCAGTGGTAGTTGGTCATGATTGCCGTTTTGCAGGTGAATTATTTGCTGAAGTAACAGCAAAAGTCTTATGTGCAGAAGGCGTTAAAGTATTTATCGCAAAAGATTTTATTTCTACTCCAATGATAAGTTTGGGTGCACACCAATTAAATGCAACCGCAGGAGTAGTAATTACCGCAAGCCATAATCCTCCTTCCTACAACGGATTTAAATTAAAAAGTGGTTATGGCGGACCAACAATTCCGGAGGATATTGCTTTAGTAGAAACTATGATTCCCGATTTTTATGAAATTCCATCAAAAACCCTTGCTGAATTTGAAGCAGAAGGAAAATTAGTTTGGGTAAATCTCGAAGACATGTATTTCGATCACGTGCAAAAAAGTTTCGATCTGCAAACAATAAATTCTTCGGGAATTAAATTGGGATACGATGCAATGTACGGAGCAGGCCAAAGAATTGCTTTGCGCATTTTAAAAAATATTGTCGCACTGCATTGCGATGAAAATCCCGGATTTAAAGGTCAGGCCCCCGAACCCATCCACCGCAATTTATTGGAATTAAGTAGCTTAATTAAAAATGATCCTTCCCTTGCATGTGGTTTAGCAAATGATGGCGATGCCGACAGAATTGGCATGTATGACGGCGAAGGAAATTTTGTGGATTCACATCATATTATTTTATTGTTAATTCACTATTTACATAAATATAAAAACTACAATGGCAAAGTTGTGATCGCATTCAGCGTAAGCGAAAAAGTAAAACGTTTGTGCGAACATTATAATTTAGATTATGAAGTTACCAAAATCGGTTTCAAATATATTTGCGGAAAAATGATAGTGGAAGATGTTTTATTGGGCGGTGAGGAGAGTGGCGGAATTGCAGTTAAAGGTCATATTCCCGAACGAGATGGTATTTGGTGCGGATTATTATTGCTCGAATTTATGGCAAAAACAGGTAAAACATTAAAACAGTTAATTGATGAAGTGTATGCAATTACAGGAAGTTTTTATTTCGACAGAAACGATCTGCATATTACCGACACCTTAAAAAACCAAATTATCACAAATTGTAAAAACGGTTTATATACGTCCTTTGGAAAATATAATGTTGAAAAAATGGAAGACATCGACGGATACAAATTTCACCTCAGCGCAAACAGCTGGATGATGATTCGTGCCAGCGGAACTGAACCACTTTTACGCGTTTACGCCGAAGCACCAAATCAGGTAGAAACGGATGATATTCTGTCCACCGTAAAAAGCATACTGCTTTCCTGATGTGTGGGATGTTTTTTTGCCCCAAAGATGCGGAGTGCGCAGAAGTTAGGTTTATTATTAATAATCAATAAAATTCATACAGATGAAATAGAAAATAATATTTATTAACCCTTAAAAATAAAAACAAATGAAAATTAATGACGTTACCTCAATTATTATTGAGGAGAGTATTTACATTCACAAAAGTATTGGTCCAGGATTGTTCGAGTCTGTTTATGAAAAAATATTAGCTTATCGACTTAGAAAAAGAGGTTTGTTTGTAGAAGAACAAAAAACATTACCGTTAATATTTGAAGGAGTTGTAATTGACCGCGCATTTCGTACTGACCTTCTGGTTGACCGACAAGTATTAGTAGATATAAAATCTGTGCTGGAAGTGCCCAAAGTTGCTAAAAAACAAATGAATACCTATTTGCGATTGCTGGATTATAGAATAGGTTTATTAATAAATTTTAATGTCGAAATATTAGTGGAAGGTATCCAGAGATTTGCGAATAAATATGTAGATCAATAATGTTTGACCCTCACAGTGATTTGAGTAAATTTTTACGTAAAGCACGCAGAGCTGCAGAGTTCGCAGAGGGTAAAGTGGAGTAAATG
>CAZXBG010000002.1:90231-92718 GCA_964638865.1 uncultured Chitinophagales bacterium
CTGCGTGCAAAAAAAATTACCTCTGCGCGCTCAAAAAACCTTTTTACTTATTTTATTTTTTCTTATTGCCTCCGTGTGCAAAGCACAATCTGATTCCACTAAATTCATGCGCGAATTTTTAACACCCGCCGAAACATTTAATAAAACAAGATTTACAACAATTCTCGCTTCGGAAGTCGCCTTATACAGCGGAGCAACAGTTGCATTATATAATTATTGGTATAAAGATTATCCGCACAGCCCATTTCATTTATTCGACGATGAAGGCGAGTGGTTGCAACACGATAAATTCGGACATTTTTATACCGCCTATTTCGAAACAAACCTCACCACCGGGTTTTACAACTGGACAGGCATGCAAGATAAAAATACCTATTGGGTTGGTGCTGTATCCGGTTCTGTTTTACAACTAACTATTGAAATATTTGATGGCTTCTCCGATAAATGGGGATTTTCCGTTGGCGATTTTGCAGCGAATACTTTGGGAGCAGGAATTAGCATGACGCAAAATTATTTATGGGACGAACAACGTATCGTATTTAAATATTCCGCACACTTTGTCGATTATTCAAAAGAAGATCAATTAGTTCAGGAAAGAGCTGCAGCATTATTTGGAACAACAGGCCCCGAAAAGGTTTTAAAAGATTATAATGGCTCCACTTACTGGATGAGTGCTAATCCCTCCCAATTCATGAAACCAGAAACAAAATTTCCGAAATGGCTGATGATAAGTGCCGGTTACGGCGCACAGGGAATGTTAGGTGGTTTTGACAATATCTGGTGTCCCGATGCAGCCATCTCCCCCGAATTTTGTGATCCGGATATGCTGATCGATTATTCTGATGAAATAGAAAGATATCGCCAGTATTATTTATCCTTCGATATAGATTTTTCACAGATAAAAACAAATTCCCTCATGTTGCACTACGTATTTAATGTGCTCAACCTTTTCAAATTTCCAGCTCCGGCTTTAGAGATCAATGGTAATGGGAAAGTGAAATTTTATCCGGTTTACTTTTAGAATTGAATTCTTACCTTCTTTTGGTTTTTCTGATTAATTTGATTATAATTACTAAAAATTGGCCTTATGAAACCACCAAAAAGCCCATTTAAAGCCTTTGTCTTAGGAATTATTGTTATTTCTTCATTGTTCTTTTCTTGTAAAAAAGAACTTTTTAGTCCAATTGATAAAGTATTTGAAGAGGACTTACAAGCTCGAACTACCTCAGGAATAAGGAGAGATTTAACATGGCTATCAACTAGCTTATGTTTGGCTCATGAACAACTATGGGACACACTAGCAAATGGAAAATTAACTAATCCAATTAGTGATATTATTTATCGTCATATTTCGAATGGAGTTGGTCAATACTATGCGATCAGCTATACTAAATTGTTTAATGAAGCAGAACTTCGGGGAATTGAACTGGATGAAATGATGAATGATTTAATTCGAGATTTATATGATATTTCTGATTCAACTAACATTTCCAGAAATATTTTACTTAATAATTCGCATAATGGGAAAAAATATATTTTTCACATCGTAGTTCCATATTTCGACAATATTGTAAACCTTACTCCCGACTCAATTACCGAATTAATAGCAATTACAGAGAACAAAATAAATATCTTAAATGATAAAAAACCTTATTTTAGTTGGATTTATGGGGATGAAGATTATCCTATTGATGGATTTCATGCTGAGTTGGATGATTTAATTGAACATGGGATTAATTCAACATTGGTTCACAATAACCCTGTAATTATTTCAGTTTTTGATCTTTTTCCACAGAATTTGTATTTGAATTCTGAGTATACTGTAATTGATGATTGTTTCATGTTAAATAATTCTTGTCGTGAATGTCCATATATAAATTCAAATAGTCCATTATTAAATGATTTAGTAGGAGGTGCGGGTGCAATGGATCATGAAATTTTAATAAGTTTAGCAGGAGGAGGAACATCTATACCCTGTTATATAACAACTCCTGAGCTTCTTGGAGTTGAAGAAGAAACGCCATATGCGGTCTTAAAGACAATGCCTGGGTTTAATTATTATTATGTATCCCCAGGTATAACAACCAAATATGTTCGAAAAGTTGAGTTTCCTTTGATATCCGTAGTGCAAGATATTGGTGGTTTTCAGGGTGATTATTTAAAAATTTGCCAACCAGAAGCTTATTTTAAGGTATATGGTGAGGATTTAGGTGTTGCTGATTATGCTATTGCCGCTGGAGGGGTTTATATGTTAACAACTCCGGGTGTAACTGCGGATCCTTTGTATTTTTCGTTTCCCTTCCAAAATGAGATTTGGTTTACTAATGGACCGGACATGGAGTTGCATTACTATCACAATTATGGTGGAATTGGTTTTTGTGATGAAGAAGAGGATTTAAGTGATATTGTTAGCGAAAAATTTACAAAAAAAAATGATTTTTATCTGAATAATATCATTGACAATGAAAGTAATAAACTAATTGCATC
>CAZXBG010000003.1:0-8707 GCA_964638865.1 uncultured Chitinophagales bacterium
CGGCTTTGCGGCTTTGCGAGAAAAAATAAAAAAGGTTTCACGCAAAGGCGCAAAGAAAAATAAAATGTAAATAAATTATCGGTGCCATTAATATAATTCTCTGTGGATTAGGAGGATGATTTTGCACCATTCATAGGATGATTAATGATGTAGGGAGTTCTATTTACATCTCAAGATCAATGATCGTCATCCTTAAAGGTTCCTTTAGTTTCTCCCTTTTTAAATGCGTTATCCAACTCTTCCATTTCTTTTAATTCGGCTTCTGTCCAGGCGCGAATTTCAATTCCGGTGAGGTTGGGTTTGCCGGCATTGATCCAGGCAGTGAGATAAAAACTTCCCAGGGTAATAATAGATTCACGCATTCTTCGTTCCACCATATTGTTAAGCATTTGGTTGTATTTTTCGGTATATTCTTTAGAATAAACACGAACGGTAGAAGCTCCACGCGTTTCATAACTATATTTTTGATCAGATGGAAATTCTGCATTTAATTGTTTTTCCATTCCTAAAACAGAATCAACCATAGAGTGACTTTGCAAAACAATTTCCCAAACCTTTGCATTAATGTCGGGAATAAATTCTGCTTTGCCGGTTAAATAATCAAAATTTTCTCCCATCATTTCCGGAATTCTCGATTCCCAAAATCCATGAATTCCAACCTGATTCGTTTTTTGACCGTTATAATTTTCGGTGCAATGTAACGGAACATGTGCATCTCCAACATAATGCCCAAGATCGGCGGAGGTTTTTAAAATATAGTTTACATCTTTGTCCTGAAACGCCTTTGTTAAACGATACATCATCCTTTCAATATGCCAGGGGACTATTCCATAAGCATTTAAACTATCCTCAGAAAATTTCACTACTGCATCATTCCACTTTCTTGGAATTTCGGGAAAAGGAGATTCTCCGTAGTGGTCAACATCAATATAATGCCGTGGCGCTTCTTCGGCAAAAGCATATCTTCTTTTATCGGGATCAACAGCGTGTTCAGAAATATAATCGATATAGGGTTTATAAAAACCGAAGAGGTCTTCCGGCAAGGTATATAATGCCATTTTATTGATGCGCTGATGTCCCCAAAATCCCCAAGGCGCTGGTGCAGATGCAAAAGTTATTGCTACAGAAAGAAGGAGGGATAAACAGATTATCTTTTTCATGATTACATTTATAAAGAAACAAGATTAACAAATTTTATCGAAAATTTGCAATCTGCTCGTTTTGAGGTCTTTGGGAATTTGTTTTCCGTTACTCCTTATTCAACACATCCAAAATTATTGTGCAGGCTGTATTTATTTCCTCCTCTGAAATTATCAATGGAGGTGCTATGCGGAGACAATTGGCAGCAAATAAGAACCAATCTACCAATAATCCTTCTTCTATTAATTTTTTATTCAGCGCCAAATTGAATGCATCGTTTTCAAATTCCACTGCAATGAGCAAACCACAATTGCGCATCATTTTTATTTTTGGATGGATTAATTTTTCTTTAAATAATTGCGAATTTTTTTCTACCTGTGCAATTAAATTAAGATCTGTTAATTCTTGCGCCGCTGCCAATCCTGCAGCACAACAAACCGGATGTCCGCCAAAGGTTGTAATATGTCCGAGAAAAGGATTTTGGGTGAATACCTGCATAATTTCGCGTGATGCAATAAATGCTCCAAGCGGCATTCCTCCTCCAAGTGCTTTTCCTAATAATAATACGTCAGGAATAATATTAAATTTTTGAAAGGCAAATAAATTTCCTGTTCGTCCAAAACCTGTCTGACATTCGTCGAACATTAATAATGCTCCTACTTCAGCACATTTTTTTCTGATGTGTAATAAATAATTTTCTTCCGGTAAAATAACTCCTGCTTCTGCCTGAATGGGTTCCATTAAAACACAGGCAGTTTTTTCGGTAATAAAATGAATATCTTCAAAACTATTATAGTTCAATATTCTGTTGTCTGGAATTAAAGGGCGAAAACTATTTTTTCTCTCTTCTGTATTTCCTGTACTCAAAGCACCCATAGTACTTCCGTGATACGAATTTTTAAAAGAGATCACCTCTGTTCTTCCTGTATATCTTTTGGCGAGTTTTATTGCTCCTTCTACCCCTTCAGAACCGGAATTTGTAAAATATACAGCATTCAGATTTTGGGGTAAATGATCTGAAAGCCATTTTGCATATTGCACCTGCGGCGCTTCAATAAATTCTCCATACACCATTACATGCATGTATTTATCGAGTTGTGAAATAATCGCTTCCTTAACCTTTTTATTATTATGACCGATATTACTCACAGCAATTCCGGAGATAAGATCGAGATATTTTTTCCCTCGGACATCATATAAATAACATTCCTCAGCATGATCTATCTCCAACATTAAAGGATTTTCGCTGGTTTGGGCGACGTGGTTCAGAAAAAGATTGCGCATGGGGTAAAGGTAAGATTTATAGGATAAGAGTGTTACCGTTAATAAATAATCTTCCCTAATTAATTTATTATCTGAAGTTTAACATTGCCCAAATTCACTGCTCCGTACGTTAAAACCGCCTCGTAAATTCCAGCCGCCAGATTCTTTTTATATATATTAAACCGTATCACCTCACCCTGATTTTGCACATAAATATTTGCATATCGGTCAAACAGTTTACCGGTGATATCGTAAATATTCAATTGCAGCTCCTCACCGGGTATTATTGTAAAATTAGTGGGTATTGTAATTTCTACAGTAGAGGTATTTGATACCGGATTGGGATATATTGTAAAAACCGTATTCGCATTATTTATAGGATCTATTATAGGTGTACCATCACATCCGGGAATGAGGCAGCCCATGCTGTCTAACCTTACCAACCACATCATAGATTGCGCAACATCATCAATTTCTTTTACACCCATTCCAGAAATTACATATCCTTTGTCAGGCATTTGTCTAAAATCATAAAAGTAGTGTTCTGAAGTTGGATATTCTGTATAGTCTCTTTCCCATAAAACTGTTCCATTGCTGTCGAGTTTAATGATATATCCATTCGTGATATAAGAATCATTAACTATCTTGTGACCTACAGCAACTATACTACCATCATCAAAGGTTCTGAGTGTATAAAAATATTTAAAATATACGTCATTTAAAAAAGTGCGCCATATAAAATTACCACTTGTGTCCATTTTACCGATATAAGAAACGTAAGGATCGTCACCGGCATTTATTACCGTATCCAAATATTGACGAACGATGAAAGATTTTTGATTTTTTGCAACTTTTACTTGGATTTCTGAATCGTAGCCGGTTGTTCCGATCACTTTTGAGAAATAGGCATTACCATTTAAATCTGTTTTATAAAATTTGCCGTTTCCTAAATTATCAGCACCATCATTAAATACAATACCACTTGATATAACACCAGAGTTTTTAAAAAATTCCAATAATCCTGCCAGTTCAACATGGTAATCATTACCTTCTTTTTGGTCCCAAATAATATTTCCAGCCGTGTCAGTACAAACCAAATATGCTTTTGCAACACTCAAAAGTGTATCTCTAGTAGCATGTCCTGCATAAATTCTATTCAAAACAGAATCGTAAATCAATTGCGCAAATTCGGTATATCCATCTCCTATAAATTGTTTTGTATAAAGTGTGTCTCCATTTAAGTTGTATTTATATATTATGCCTAAATGTTCTGAATTCATAGGTGGAAATAATGTGTCATATTTTGATTTATACCCTGCTACAATTATGGTTTGGGAACTCAGAAATTCAAATCCTCCTGCATAACCTTCGCGCCAGGTATAATACAAATTACCTTCGATATTTTTTGAAAGAATTTGGTTTCCATTCAGATCAGTTTTTAAGAAGAATTTGTTGGGGATCAGATATGCTTCTATAAATGATGCCCCCCTTCCTGTAACGTAAATACTATTGGTATCCAAGGCGATGGAAAGACCTAAAGTAGTATATGGATAATTCCAGTATAATTTTGAAAAAGTTGTTTGTCCGGAAACAAATGTGGTCAAAAACAAACTACAAAATATAGTGAATGTTAAACGCATAGCAATAAGTTATTTTACCACAACAATCTGTTTGCTGAGTGGTGAACAGCCATTACAAATTACATTTCCGATATACATTCCCGGTTTCAGAATTGTATTATTTAATTTGATGTAATTCAAATTATCTCTTAAAGGGAATGAAGTAATAACTCTTCCCTGTATATCGGTGATAAGGAATTTAGTATTATCAGAAATATATTCCAGATTTATTTCCACTATACTGCCATTAGCTACAGGATGGGGATAAATTTGGATACTATTAATTTCCGCTTCAGGATATAGAGCTTTAATAATGCGTAACTCCTCTTCCGTAACTTCTTCATTTAAAGGATTAATAGGTTCTTCATAATTAACACCCGATAATAATTCTAAAATTAATTTAGCCTGAATGCCTCCTCTATCGTTTTGGATAGAAAGTGTTTTAATGACCTCAATTTGTTCTGTATCCAACTGTAGCCATGTTAATGTATCTTCAGCCAAACGGTTAGAAATATTTAATAGATCTATACTAAAACCTTCCTCACCCAACGTTTCCGATCCTGCCATTCCATTAACTATATCTTCCGCTGAAACATAATCTGCAGAGTCAAGGTCTATTTGTGTCATAATACTTTGTGCGAGTAAACTAGAATCGCTTACTAACAATACATATAAACTGTCGTTAAACGCCGATTCCATATAATAACTCGCAAGCATATTAAATTGTATATCGGAAAGAAAATCATCATAAAGTTGGCCGGCAGTTTTAGCATACGTATAAGGATTATAGGTTAAGTTCATTTTATTTTCTTTAACCGGTAAATTTGCATTCGGATTTGCCATCCTTTCGCCACTTCCTCCTGATGTAAAATTTGTAACGCAATACTCAGTTGGCCAATCTTCTAGGTTAAAAGCAATGGCATCACAACCAGTTTCATCTCCGTCTCCATCCGGTTTCGGATCTACGGAATTGGAATAAATAGCGGGTGCTGCAAAGGGTGCGGTAACGGGATTATCATCTTCATGAAAAGTATATTTATAATAATTAGCAGTATTGATGTCCGCAGAGGTTTTAATCTGATTATCCAGATCGGTAAAGGTAGGATCGGTAAATAAATTATTTGCCGGAGTTGCATCGCCACCACAGGCCCCCTGATTTTGTTTCATGGTTGCAGTAGTGCTTCCGGAAATAAGGGAGATATCAAATTTATTGTCTATGTAGGTATTACATTTGAATTCTAAACCGGTGGTGGTATTTCCATTATTACCTTGTGCCCGACTTGCATATTTTAAATCGGTGAAAGTATTGCGGTAAATTATGTTGTTTGATGTACCGCTTTCATTTAATACAATACCTGCCTGACTGTGCGGATGATCGGCTCCTGATCCGGTAAATATATTTTCTTCGACGCCATAACCGGTTGATGCATCAAGATATAAACCATATGTGCTCTTTGAAGGTAGAGTGAAAGTATTGCGATTTGCTTCGGCGAGAGATGTGCCACCTAAATAAATGCCTTTACCATTATCTGCAAATACATTACCATCAATTGCAATATTGCTCGATAGCGTTGTGTATTGAGCAGCATACACACCTGCATACAGATCTGTAAAATAATTAGGATCGCTGCTTGTGCCTCCGGTTGTGTTAAAACTATTCGGATTATCATTTGCCGTAAAAGTTGCATTTAAACTGTAAATGCCCATGCCTCTGTCAGTACCATCATAAATAGTACTGCTAGTAGTATTTTCAAAAGTATTGCCCCTGAGTGTAACATTTTTTACCTGAATCATTTCAATATGTGTAATTGGTTTTTCAATTTCATCCAATAATGCCAAACCTGTGGAAAAATTACAATTGCGCATAAAACTTACATTTGCCTTATTAAATGGCCAGAAAAAAACATCAATACTATTATTGTAAAAGTTCGCATCATCTGCAATTAATATACCGCCGTTGTAATCCGGGTAATCTTCTGTTGCAGGTGAAAAACCTAAGGTAACTCCTTGTCTGGCATTTTTAATCGTTGCTCCGTCTGACATCACTACAATTCCATGTTTATCATCATAAACGTAATAACTGTTATACACCAAAGAAGCTGTAGTAGGGTGGTTTTCATCGTATGTTCCTTCCACATAAATTCCTTCCCACATGGTACCACATTCTGCATTTCCGGTTAATATAGCCTCATCCTCAATAACAAGTCTTCCGCCTCTTTTTACAAGAATATAAGTAGGTTGATTATCTGCTTTTGAATCGGCAAATTGAATGATAGCTTCATTTGTAATGGTTAATGTCGCGTCGTCTTGTATCTCAATAATACCACGCACTTTTTTGTTCGCACTCCAAGTAGTGTTTGAACTGATCGTATTTACACCTGTAACATTAATATCACCTGAACCGGTATCATAAGTTACATATCTATTACAATCATTGTATGTTTTAATAACCAGATCGTCATCAAAATTTTTTGAATTATTTCCGGCTACGATCAATCCGTGATCTTCAGCCTCAACTATATGATAAACACATTCCATTCTTTTAATATCATTAGGAAAATAAGTGCCATACCCATCGGTAATAGGATAGGTAGAATTCCATTCCATAACATCACTTGCATTAAATTTTGCAATGTATGCATCCGCATTCCAAACACGGGTAAATTCATAATCAAAACTAGCGGTTGTACCGGGGTAATATGTTATATTTTCTGCGTCATTGCAGTCTACATAAAAATCCTCAACATGTTTGGTGGAAGTAATAGCAAAACCTCCATCATAAGTATTTGTAATGCCAATTTTTAAATCAAAAGTAACTAATCTGGTTGCCGGTGACTCCACGACTGGAATTGTATTTTCCCACGACATAGATCCTGATAAATTAATTCTATAAACTTTTCCAAGTGCTTCTGCTTTTATAGACTGAACATCATCTGATCGCTTAACTAAGGCAGCGACCAAAAGGTCGTCGTTATTTACAACCATTTGGTAGGCGACGGAGTTAGAAATACTAAGCGCTTCTTCTAAACAATTTTCGGTATGCTCATCTATATCGCTATCACCGGTTGTGAGGGTATTAATTTCAAAATCATCAATTTCATTTCCTTCGTCATCTAATTTTATGATATTAATTTTTCCATGTCCGGGGGTTGCATCGTCATACAACTTAGTACCGGCGGCATAATAATAATCATCATACTCTAAAACTGTTGTACCTTTTGAACTGTTAAGTCCGGCATCAATAATTGTTTTACTCCAAATTAAACTCAAATCATCTTTGTCAATTTTAATTATACAAGCTTTACTCAATTCGCCATCTGTCACATAACCGACAATTATCAAATTATCATCCTCTGCATCCTGAATAATGTCATAGGCCTGCGAATTTGAAGCATTTGCTGACATAATAGCCTCTAATCCATACAATGCTTCTGCTTGCATTTCTCCTTCTTCATCTGTTCGCATAACATACATTAATTTGTAAGGCGCAACCGGCGTAGGATCACAATCCAGCACAGGCAGAACTTCACCTTCTGTCTCCCCAAACTCGTAATAGGAAATTTCCTCTCCACCATCAAAATAAATATATCCCCCACCAACGTATCCGGTTTCATCTTTTAGCTGAATACCAGCCCTAAAGGCTCCAAAACCACTGGTGTATACTTCATACCATTCCACATTACCATTTTTATCCATTTCTGCAATTTTGGGATAGTTGCATCCTACCTCATAACCGGTCCGCTCAAGATGTTCTATTTGAATATCACCAACTCCACAATTAAAACATTCAAAATCTCCGTTATCATTTACATAAGAGCTAAATCCGAAACCCGCATACCCATCGAGCGTTTCATCTTCAAAATACGGTATGAAATCATAATACCAGTCTTCACCGGATTCACTTTGTGGTTCTGTTTCCATGCCTAGCCAATGGTCTTTTGACCAATGCATACCGGGTCCATTTATTGTTTGGGCAGGCAATATTGTGGTAATTAAATTAAATCCGATGTTAATTAAAAGGAATGTCAAATTAAGGGGGGGGGAGTGAATGTGCTCATAGCCTGATTATTTGTAATTAATAAAGGTATAAAAAAATATATTGATAACTACAAATTATTTTGTCATTTTTTTTAAAATTTCGAGAAATATTAGGTAAAAATGTAACTCTTTTGCAGAAATAACCATTAGTGTGAGAAGTGAAAATTACTTAAAAAAACAGGTTCTCCTATTATTTGAGCAAGTTTTTGGCGGTTCAATGTTACATTACCAGGCTTTTAAATGGGATATTTTTACAGTGGCACACTCCTCTACGCCCAAACCTTCGTCCCTTCCGTACAATTCTTACAAATATCAATTTCTCCCCTGCCTTTTAATAAAGCGGTTCTGAATTTGTGATATTTTCCGCCCTGCCATAGATGCTTAAATGTAGTATCTTTTAAATCGCCGAGTTGGTGGGTGGCATCTTTATCAAAACAGCAGGGGACAACAGTGCCATCCCAGGTAATTACGCAACTGTGCCATAATTTCCAGCAGTGATTCGCCATTTTATTTTTAATGGAATAGGTGCCATTATTATTTTGCTGATATCGGGAATAATAATCTATGGTAGGAATTAAATTACTGCCATTTTCGTAGTCGTAAATTTGTGCGGTTTTAAATGCAACTTCATCTACCCCAATTTCTTT
>CAZXBG010000003.1:8807-11481 GCA_964638865.1 uncultured Chitinophagales bacterium
GTCTCTTTAAAAAAATCTTTTTTTAACATTCCTGTTGGGCGCGTAAATGAACGCAACCCGCTCGGGCATTCCGGACAACGCAAATTACAGGAAGTAGTGGGTTCAAAAGATAATGAAATTGGCAAACCCCACTGCACCGGTTTTTTGCTCCACATGGAATAATAATAACTCGATATTACTTTACTCATATTCCAAACTCTGCGTGGTGTGAGTTTAGAAGCATAATTAAGGGAATCGGTTATACTAAAAGGCATAATTATTTATTTGCGGAAGGTCCGCGTAATTTATCATCAAATCCTTCCAGCGATTGAAAATTTTTTAATTCGAGTGTACACTTTCTTTTTTCGGTGCTACTAATTTCGTAACAGTAATCCAGTATTTCATTAAACGTTTGCGGAATTGCAACAGATCTTTTAAGTGTACTTCTTTCAAAATCTCCTTCATACCAAAACATTTGCATGGTTTGACAATAATTACATTTTACCGGCCAGTTTGATTGGGCCATTAATTCTGCATTCATTTCTTTCACCATACTCATCAACATTTTAAACTCATCGGGATCCGTTTGAAAACAGTACACACTGGAATCCAAACTGCTTATCATAAATTGAAAACTTGTACCCTTTTCCATAATACGGAAAGAAACCACATTAAAATTTCCATCAAAAAACATAAAATCAATAAACCGTTCATTGTATTGTCGGAATACAATTGGTGGTCCTATTAATGTATCCTCTCCAATAACTGTAATACTGTCGTCTGCTATTGTTGTTGATTGCCCAAAACTAATTCCCGAAGCAAACAACGAAACAAAAAACAGGGTTGAAATAATTTTCTTCATTCTAATTATAAATGCTCAAATTGTTTTAAAAAACGCAGATCATTTTCTGAAAATAATCTGATATCATTAATTCGATATTTTAATATTGCCATACGTTCCAATCCGAAACCGAAGGCAAATCCTGTATATTTTTCACTGTCGATTTTACAATTTTCCAAAACGACAGGATCCACCATTCCACAACCTCCAATTTCTACCCAACCGCTTTGTTTGCAAATTGCACATCCTTTTCCTCCGCACACGAAACAACTAACATCCATTTCTGCACTCGGTTCGGTAAAAGGAAAATAACTTGGACGTAAACGAATTTTTGTTTCTGCTCCGTATAATTCCTGCGCAAGATACAGGAGAGTTTGTTTCATATCTGCAAAGGTTACCCCTTCATCTATATACAATAATTCTATCTGATGAAAAGTGCAGTGTGCGCGTGCCGAAATTGTTTCATTGCGATATGTTCTTCCCAAAGCAATAATACGTATTGGAGGTTTTTGTTCTTCCATTACTCTTATCTGCACATTAGATGTATGTGTTCGCAATAATATTGCAGGATTGGTTTGCACATAAAAGGTATCCTGCATGTCGCGGGCGGGATGGTCTTCGGGCATTCCCAATGCGGTAAAATTATGCCAGTCGTCTTCAATTTCCGGACCTTCTACAACAGAATATCCTATCCTTGTAAAAATATCTACCAGCTCTTCTCTAATAATAGTTAGCGGATGGCGGGCACCGGGATTTTTAATGGTAACAGGTAAAGAAATATCTGTTTTACCGGTATCCGTTTTATCTGTTTTTTTAAATTGTTGTTCGAGTTCAGAAAATTTATTTTCGGCAACGAGTTTAAGTTCATTTACTTTTTGACCGTATTCCTTTTTTAATTCGTTAGGAACATTTTTGATAGCGGAAAAAACATCTTTCAAAATATTTTTCGTGCCCAAAAACCGTATCCTGAATTGCTCCAGTTCAGCGGCATTTGTAACGGAATACATTTTAACTTCTTCCATTAACCCCTCAACAACACTAAATTGTTCCTGTACCGGTTCCATGCGGCCAAAATTACAAAATAAAAAGGGCGGCAAAAATTTGCCGCCCTTGTATAACTTATCAATTGATTATTTATTCAATCACAAACTTCTCAGAATAAGAAGATTTGCCATTGCTAATCACAACAAAATAGAAACCAGCTTCTAAGTTAGCCACATTCATTTCTATCATATTTTCACCTGCAACAACAGATTTAGAAGAATTAACAACCTGTTTTCCAAGTATATCATATACCTGAACCGCAACATTCATATCTTCCTGAACGCTGTAGTAATCAACAGTTACGATATCACCCGCAGCAGGATTAGGGAATACAGATACAATTGCATTATCGTATTCATCCATTTCCACATAACTTCCGTCAGTTCTCCAGTTTGAAGTGCTGGTAGAAACTAAAAGATCATAGCAGTCACCTGCGCTGAAAGCACCGGCCCAACCATAAACTTTGATATAACGGGTTCCGGCCTGAGTTGTATTCCAGATTATTTGTTCACTAGTAGTACCACCATTTTCAGAAATACCTTTTTGCACAACAGATTGATTATACAATCTAACATCGTAGTCAAAAGGTAATGAGCTAAGGTCAATTTTGATCTTAGTATTTGAACCGGTTGTTGTAAACTTAAACCAGTCAACGTCAGTAGAACTTGCAATAAGTTCAAGGTATGTTGTTCCGGCAGAAATTGTTGCAGCTGTTCCTGATGTTCCGTTTGGCTCGTAATTGTCAACACAAGCTCCACCGGCAGCTGTAGTAGTAAAGTTAGTAGATGTGGTATAAGAACTTGTAGCACC
>CAZXBG010000003.1:11581-68430 GCA_964638865.1 uncultured Chitinophagales bacterium
CACCTCCGCCGCCACCGCAGCCATTAGAAGTTAAAAGTGCAACACGAGAACCACCAACTGCAAATAAAGCCTGCGCTCTTGTTTTTTGACTGGCAGTAAATATATTCATACAGCCATCATCGGTGTAATCCATGTAGTTTTGATACATGTCGCCATTTGGTCCATTTGTACAAGAGATACGAATAGTTCCACCCGGGCAACCATAAGTTTCATCTGCCTGGTTTGGAGTATCAGCACAAAGGTCAGATCCACCGCAACCGGTACCATCGTCACCCCATATATGATATAAATTCAACCAGTGACCAACTTCATGTGTTGTTGTACGACCAAGATCGTAAGGTGCAGAACCGGCACCACCTACTCCGAAATAGACGTAATCACAAACTACACCATCAGTAGAAGCAGATCCGCCAGGAAACTGAGCATAACCCAATAATCCACCCGAAAGGTCGCATACCCATAAATTGAGATATTTGTTTCTATCCCAAATAGTTTTACCATAGGTGGCAAATTTCATTTCGTCAGAAGTACTGAAGGAAGTTTTTGTAGTGCTAGTTCTTGTAATACCTGTGGTTGGATTTCCACTTGGGTCAAGAGTAGCAAGACAGAAGTTAATTTCGCAGTCAGCAGCAACTCCTAAAAAGTGAGCAGGAGTTTCTCCAACGTCAGAATTTAATCTTCTGAAATCATCATTTAGTACATCTAATTGGTTGTAAACCTGTGCATCAGAAATATTTTCTGTAGCGATATTGTAAACAATATGCACAACAACAGGAATTGTAACCACTGCTCTTTCTCCGCTGTTAGCCTGAGTAGCAATGTAATTTTGAGTGAACTGTTCAATTGCTTCACGATTAGCCGCATAAGCAGGATCTTCAGCCTTGAGTCTGGCATCCACATCCATAGTAGAGCAACTACGCTGCGGTGCTTGTGCCATCACTAAACCTCCTAATAAAATAGAAAGGGTTGTGAAAAGTAACGATTTTTTCAACATTTGAATTAAAAATTTAGGGTTAAAAATTAAAAATAGTCTATAACAGCGTGTAATGTTTGACTAGGGTTGCGTTATTAACATGAAGCGGAATTTAACAATAGATGCGTCGTGTCAATTATTGGTTGCGCAAAATTAACTTAATTTTTCAAATTCTACCATAATTATCCAAACAATGATCTTTACCAAACAGGTGTTTGTCACGCATTTCGCATTTAAAGTCCAAATAATTGACCAAAATAACCCCAAAACTCAATAATAACGGCATTTGAGATATTTTAAAAAATATTTTTGATTGTCATGAAAGTAACCTTTCCCACTAATTTGTCATGTGTGCAACAGATTGAATACCAATGTTTCGATAATTATAAAAAAATTAACAAAACGGTGCATTTAGTGAATAAAATGTAAAAGCAATTCAAAGTTTTGTCTCAAGGAGTTAATCCTGTGCTAATTTTGCAGGGTGGAAAAAATCTTGAAAAATCTTTTAACAGAAAGAATATTGGTGTTAGATGGGGCTATGGGAACAATGATTCAGCGTTATAAATTGACCGAGGAAGATTTTAAAGGGGAGTTGTTCAAGGATCATTTGTTCGATCTTAAGGGAAATAATGACATTCTTTCACTTACACAACCTCAAATAGTACAGGAAATTCACCGGCAATATCTCGATGCTGGTGCTGATATTATAGAAACAAATACATTTAGCGGGACAAGTGTTGCTCAGGCAGATTATCATTTGGAGCATATTGTTTACGAATTAAATTACAGATCAGCGAAGATCGCTAAGGAAGTTGCAGAAGAATTTTCACAAAAAGAACCGAATAAACCCAGGTTTGTTGCAGGTGCATTAGGCCCCACAAATAAAACCTTAAGTCTTTCTCCGGATGTAAACAACCCCGGTTACCGGGCAATTACTTTCGATCAATTGGCTGATGCCTATTATGAACAGGCAAAAGGTTTGATGGATGGTGGTGTTGATATTTTATTGGTGGAAACAATTTTCGACACACTTAATGCTAAGGCAGCAATTTATGCGATAGAAAATCTTTTTGAAGACAGTGGGAAAACATTGCCCGTAATGATCTCCGGAACAATTACGGATGCAAGTGGAAGAACATTGAGTGGGCAAACGGTGGAAGCATTTCTTATTTCCATTTCGCATATTCCATTATTAAGTGTTGGATTAAATTGTGCTTTAGGAGCAAAACAATTAAAAGAACACATTAAAACATTAGCGGAAAAAACAGATTTTTTTGTTTCTGCATATCCGAATGCAGGTTTACCAAATGCTTTTGGTGAGTATGATGAAACTCCGGAAAGCAATGGTAATGATGTGGAAGAATATTTAAAAAGTGGTTGGATAAATATTATTGGAGGATGTTGCGGAACCACACCCGAGCACATTAAATATATTGCGGACATATCTAAAAAATACAAACCGAGAATTCCAAGAACACTACCCAGGCTGCCATCTTATTCGGGACTTGAACAATTTGAAATTTATGCAGGAAGTAATTTTGTAAATGTTGGTGAAAGAACAAATATTACCGGCAGCAAACAGTTTAAAAGACTAATAACTGAAGAGAAATACGATGATGCATTAATTGTTGCACGTCAGCAGGTTGAGAATGGCGCACAGATAATTGATGTAAACATGGATGAGGGGATGATAGATTCTGTAGAAGTGATGAAAAACTTTTTGAATTTAGTTGCTGCTGAGCCGGATATTGCAAGAGTTCCCGTGATGATAGATTCCAGCAAATGGGAGGTGATTGAGGCAGGATTAAAATGTATGCAGGGAAAGTGTATAGTAAATTCCATTTCGTTAAAAGAAGGAGAAGAAAAATTTATTTATCAGGCAAAAAAGGCAAAAAAATTAGGCGCTGCAGTTATTGTAATGGCATTTGATGAAGAAGGACAAGCCACTACATTTGAAAAAAGGATTTCTATATGCAAACGCGCATATGATATTTTAGTTAATAAATTAAATTTTCATCCAACAGATGTTATTTTCGATCCCAATATATTAACTGTTGGTACCGGTATAGAAGAACATAACAATTATGCAGTAGATTATATTAATGCAACACGATGGATAAAATCGAATTTACCCGGAGCTTTGGTAAGCGGAGGTGTGAGTAACATCTCCTTTTCCTTTCAGGGAAATAATACAGTGCGGGAGGCTATGCATTCCTCTTTTCTTTACCATGCTATTAAAGCGGGGATGGATATGGGAATTGTGAATGCAGGAATGATTGATATTTATGAAGATATTGATAAAAATTTATTGGAGAAAATAGAAGATGTATTATTTAATAGAAATGAACATGCAACAGAAAATCTTATAACCTTTGCAGAAACTTTAAAGAAAAAAGATAAGGCAGAAATTACAACCGATGAATGGCGAAGTAAACCGGTAGAAGAACGATTAAGCCATTCACTCGTAAAAGGTATAACTGAATTTATAGAAATAGATATTGAAGAAGCGCGTTTAAAATATTCTAAACCACTTGAAGTAATTGAAGGTCCTTTAATGGATGGAATGAATATAGTGGGAGATCTTTTTGGTTCCGGAAAAATGTTTTTACCGCAGGTTGTTAAAAGTGCAAGAGTGATGAAAAGAGCAGTAGCCTATTTGCAACCCTTTATTGAATTGGAAAAAAAATCATCGGGTAATACCTCTAGTCACCCTAAGATATTAATGGCCACTGTAAAAGGTGATGTGCATGATATTGGAAAGAATATAGTTGGGGTAGTTTTAGCCTGCAATAATTATGAAATAATTGATTTGGGTGTAATGGTTTCGGCAGAACGAATATTAAATGCTGCATTAGAGAATAAAGTAGATATTATCGGATTAAGTGGATTGATTACTCCCTCACTTGATGAGATGGTAAATGTTGCTTTGGAAATGGAAAAAAGAAAATTTACAATTCCGTTATTAATTGGAGGAGCAACCACATCAAGAACACATACAGCGGTAAAAATTGCACCGGGTTATTCGCATGCTGTAATTCATGTAACAGATGCCTCGCGCAGTGTAACAATAGCGGGAAAATTATTGGGCAAAGAAAAAGCTGCCTTTACAAAAGAGATTAATGACGAGTATCGCATCATAGAACAAAATCATAAATACAAACAGTCGTTCAAAGGATATATCACCCTAGAGGAAGCCAGAAAAAATAAATACCAAATTGATTGGGATAATTACACTCCTTTTATTCCATCTTTTACAGGAATTAAAATATTTGAAAATTATTCGCTGGAAGAGTTATCAGGTTATATCGACTGGACCCCGTTTTTTCAGACCTGGGAATTGCATGGAAAATATCCTGAAATATTGAGCGATGAAATTGTTGGAAATGCAGCAAAACAACTTTTTGATGATGCGCAATTGATGCTCCAAAAAATAATTTCTGAAAATTGGCTGGAGGCAAGAGCTCTAATTGGTATATTTAAATGTTATGCGGAAGGAGATGATATTATTTTAGTAGATGACAATGGTAATGAATTAGAAAGACTTTTTAATTTACGTCAACAGAATAAAAAAGCGGATGGACAGGCAAATTATTGCCTTAGTGATTTAATATGCCCAAAGCACAACGCAACTTCATTTACTGACTATGTGGGTGCCTTTGCTGTTTCAACAGGATTTAAAATAGAAGAACAGATAGCGATATTCGAAAAAAATCATGATGATTATTCAGCGATATTGTTAAAGTCGCTGGCGGATAGATTGGCGGAGGCTTTTGCAGAAAGAATGCACGAGCGAGTGCGCAAAGAATTTTGGGGATATGATAAAAGTGAAAAATTAAATACTTCTGATCTTATTGAAGAAAAATATCAGGGGATAAGACCGGCACCGGGATATCCTGCATGTCCGGATCACACTGAAAAAATCACTTTATTTAAATTGTTGGAAGTGCAAAAAAATATTGGTGTTGAATTAACGGAGAGCATGGCCATGTACCCGGCTTCAAGTGTGAGCGGATGGTATTTTGCACATCCCGAATCAAAATATTTTGGCATAGGGAAAATAGGGAAAGATCAGGTGGAAGATCTCGCTAAAAGAAAAAACATTCCATTTGAGGAAATGGAAAAATGGTTGCGGAGTAATATTAATTATTGAGATACAAGATTTCCACTTAAATATTTTAATTGAATTTCGGCGAGCTTTGCATTTAACTCTTCTTTTAAGTATCTATTTTCGGCATTCACTTTTTGTAATTGAATTTCGCGCAATTCAACGGAGGTGATTGCACCCAGTTTAAATTTCTCGAGTGCTATGGAAACATTCTCTGTTGCGGATTGTATATTCTGATTTTCAATTTTCATAAGCTGTAAAGAGGTTTCATATTGATTGAATAACATTACAATTTTTGTATTTACCGATAATTGCGTTTGCTGAAAATCCAATTCAACCATTTGCTGCATGATCTTTACTTGCTCAATATCTCGTGAAACTGTAAAACCATTAAATAATGGAATACTAACGCTAATTCCGGCTCCGGGACCTACATTAAAATTTGATTCTACAAATCCCGCCTCTGATACAGACTTTAAAAATCCATATCCTGCATTAACGGAAATTGTTGGGTAGAGATACGATTTATATTCCTTCACCTGAAGGTCCATTATTTGTTTATTTTTTTCCATCATCATAATTGATGTATTGTTTGCAGTTATATTAGTTTTAACTACATCAATATTTAATGATGGATCAACAACAATCTTTTCGGTAACTTCAAAATTGGTGTTTGCGTCTCTTGCCATTAATTCGTTAGTAACGGCTTTCGTATTTTTTATTTGCAACAGAATATTTATATAAGCAGCAGTATCTGTATTAAGATCCACCTTTGCCTGCAAAACATCCAGTCCTGATGCCGAACCAATTACATTGCGCTGACTCGCAATTTTTAATCGTTCATCGGAAATATCCATAACATTTTCCATCACCATTTTAGCATTTTCCAATTGAATCATGTTATTCCACTCAACCATTAACTGAAGGGCAATATCTTCCATTTTAGCTTTTACCTGCATTTCGCCCAAGGCTGATAACTCTTCCAATTTATCCTTTCTTGCAAACATGCCCATACCATCAAAAACTGTCCAATCCAAATAAACTCCGGCATCAATAGAATTGGCAACGGCATTTTTCTCTGACCTTGTATCTCCACTAAAATATTGTTGCTCAGAATTGGTAACTTCCACATTATAATTTGCAATAGCAGAAACTATAGGAAGCATACCTGCATATCCGGGGTGATTTTGTAATGCTGTTATTTGCTGTTGAAAATTTACTAATTGAATTCCGTAATTATTTTGCCAGGCTATTGTTAATGCTTCTTTTAAAGTTAATGTTTGTGCTGATAAAACATACGGAATTAACACAAAAATAAGAAATATTGAAACCAGCTTCTTCATATTGTTATCACTTTTAATTTTCATCACTTGATGGAATTTTCTTTTTGGATGAGGACATATAAGTATATAAAAGAGGAATTACATAAAGTGTGAGTATCAGTGAAAATAATAATCCGCCAATGATAGCAATACCCATTGATACCCTGCTTTTTGAAGATGCCCCTAATGCAAGTGCAATGGGTAAAGCGCCCAAAACTGTAGCAAAACTTGTCATAAGAATAGGTCGGAAACGCTGTGATGCAGCTTCTATAGCGGCTTCAAATTTATTCAAACCTGTTTCTTTTCGCTGATTGGCGAATTCAACAATTAATATTCCGTTTTTAGTAACAATTCCCACAAGTACAATAATACCTATCTGACTAAAAATATTTAATGTTTGTCCGAATAACGACAAACTCAAAACAGCTCCTGCAAGCGCTAAAGGAACGGTGAACATTACAATAAGAGGATCGCGAAAACTTTCAAATTGTGCCGACAAAATAAGATACACCAAAATAAGAGCTAAATAAAACGCAAATTGCAAACTGTTGGAACTCTCCGCAAATTCTTTTGAAGTGCCTGCCAATGCTGTAGAAAAACTTTCATCCAAAACTTCTTCTGCAATTTTGTCCATTGTATTTATGCCATCTCCGAGTGTAAATCCGGGTGCCGGGTTTGCGGAAATTGTTGCAGAAACATATCTGTTGTATCGAAATAATTGTGGAGGCGAACTTTTATCGGAAAGATGAACAAGATTATCCAGTTGAATTAATTCTCCGCGATTATTTTTTACATAAACTTTTGTGAGATCAAGAGGTTCATCGCGATTGTCTCTGGTTGCCTGACCAATTATCTGATACTGTTTATTGTTCAAAATAAAAAATCCAAAACGTTGTCCGCTAAAATACAACTGTAATGATTCCGCAATATCGCGAACAGAAACACCTAAAACCTTCGCACGTTCGCGATCAATTTCCACGGTTAATTCCGGTTTGTTAAATTTTAAATTAATATCTACTACCTGAAAAACATTTTCTTGTGCTGCCTTTTCCATAAATTTTGGAATTACCTCCCTCAGTCGCTCAAAATCAGGTGCTTGAATTACGTATTGCACAGGAAGTCCTGCACGTCTGTCGCCACCAATCGTTTGTTCCTGACTAATAAATGTTCTTGCGAAATTATATTTCTTTACAATTGCTGCAACTTCATCGGCAAGTTCTTGTTGCGATTTATCTCTTTCCGTTGCATCCACCAGACTCACTCGAATAAAACTTGAATTTGCAGCACTTGATGATCCGAAAGAAGGAGCGGTAACGGCAATGATATTTTCTTTTTCCCGGAAGGTATCAACAATACTAATTAATTCCTGATTGAAGGCATCCATACTTTCAAAGGATGTTCCTTCAGGGGCAGTGGCATTAATTACAAACCGACCTTTATCCTCCATAGGAGCAAGTTCTTCCGGCAATTTTCCACCAAAATAAAATATGATAGCACCAGAAACTGCAATTAAAATAAAAGCGATCCAACGTATTTTTAATAACGATTGTAAGGAAGAAGCATATCCCTTAATTAATCCTTCAAAAAATGGTTCTGTTTTTCTATATAACCAATTGTGTTTTTCGCGTTGTTTTAAAATTCGCGCACTCATCATTGGGGTGAGCGTTAAAGAGACTATTGCAGAAATAATAATTGCTCCGGCAACTGTGATCCCGAATTCACGAAATAATCTTCCTGTTAATCCTTCTAAAAATATTACTGGTAAAAAAACTGCTGCCAATGTTATAGTGGTGGAAATAATGGCGAAGGTTATTTCTTTAGAACCTTCGTGCGCTGCTTTATGTGGTGCCATTCCGCGTTCCACTTTTGCGTAAATATTTTCTAACACCACAATAGCGTCATCCACCACAATTCCCGTTGCCAAAACAATTCCGAGTAGTGTTAAAACATTGATGGAAAATCCGGATACATACATTATAAAAAATGCACCTATAAGGGAGATGGGAATTGCAATAACCGGAATTAAAGTTGTGCGCCAATCGCGCAGAAAAATAAAAATAATAAGCACAACAAGTGCAAATGCAATTAATAAAGTTTCCTGCACTTCGGAAATTGCTTTTCTGATACTTGTTGTTGTATCGAGAGCAATATTATATTTTAGATCATCCGGTAATTCTCCTTTTATTTGGTCGACCCTGCGATAAAATTCATCCGCAATTTCAATATAATTTGAACCCGGCTGCGGGGTTATCGCTACTGCAACTTGCGGAATACCTGCATTCCCACGCAGAATGGTGCGTTCATTTTCAGGTAATAATTTGGCCTGACCAATATCTTTTAATTTAATTACAGATCCATCTGTTTCATAAATAATAAGATCATTAAAATCTTCCTCTGTAGTTAATCTTCCGAAAGTGCGAATAGATAATTCAGTAGTGTATCCTTCAATACGACCGGTAGGTAATTCTACATTTTCTCGGTTGAGAGCATCGCGAACATCTGCAGGAGTTAAATTATATCCGGCCAGTTTTATTGGGTCGAGCAATAATTTCATGGAGTATTTTTTTTCTCCCCATATTCTTATTTCACTAACACCCGGAATTGTTTGCAATCTTTCTTTAAAAATATTATTCGCAATTTCCGACAATTCCAATAATGTTTTTTCATTACTTTGAATTGTCATGGAAATAATTGGATTGGAATCAGCGCTAGACTTTGCAACAACAGGTGGATCACAATCAGGAGGTAAATTTCGAACCGCTTGACTCACTCTGTCGCGCACATCATTAGCAGCAGCCTCAAGATCAACATCCAATTCAAATTCTACCGTGATAGTACTTCTGCCATCACTGCTTATAGAGGATAAAGATCGAATTCCTGCAATTCCATTGATGGATTCTTCCATCACTTCTGTAATCTGCGATTCCACAACATCCGCATTTGCGCCGATATAATTTGTAGTAACAGTAATAATAGGAGGATCAACACTTGGATATTCTCTTACTCCTAAAAATGAATATCCAATAATTCCGAATAAAACAATAAGAATCGAAATTACCGAAGCAAGTACAGGGCGATTAATTGATATTGATGATATATTCATTCCTGCGCTTTATTTTCCTTTGGTGAAATCATCAATATGGGTTTTACAGGCATTCCATCGCGCACCGTTAAAAGGCCTGTTACAATTACAGAATCACCCGGCATTATTCCTTCCGTAATTTGGGTTTCATTTTCTGATCTGATTCCGGTTTTTACCAATTGAAGAGAGGCGCGCCCATTTTTTACAATTAAAACCGATTGGCCGTTAATTGTTGGAATAAGTGCATTGGATGGCAAAACGATCGCATTATCCAGTGTTTCAAGCGATATCTGCAATTTTGCAAAAGCTCCGGGTATTAATTTGTTTCCGGGGTTTGCACTAATGGCTCTCACTTTTACCGTTCTGGTGGCAGGGTCTATTTTTGGCTCCTTTGCGTAAACCTTTGCAGCATAATTATTAAGGTCTCCTTCCACAGTAAAATTTACCACAGTACCATTTTTTAAAAGTGCCGCATATTTTTCAGGAACGCTAAATTCCACTTTTACAGGTTCCGATTGCTGCAAAACAGTGATCAGGTCTGAAGAGGATACAAATCCCCCCAAACTGATATAACGCAAACCGATTGTGCCGGCAAAAGGTGCTATAACATTTGTTTTATTAATTTGGATTTCCAACAATTCCATATCAGCTTCCAATTTCAATAAATTATTTTGCACCTGATCATATTCTTCTTTACTAATGCCATTAATATCCAGCAGTTTTCTTTTTCGTGTTTCATCCTCCTTTGCTAACAAAATGCTCAGCTCGGCCTTTTTTAATTGTGCTTTTAATTCCCTGTCATCAATTTTAACCAATAGTTTTCCTGATTGCACCCGTTCGCCCTCCTTAAAATATAATCCGGTGACCCTGCCTTGAATTTCACTTCTTATCTCTACCTCTTCATTGGAAAGTATGGATCCAGTGGCATTAATTGAGTTGTCGAGTGCGGCTTGTTTTACAATAACTACCTGCACCGATTGAGCCGGCATAGCACCCTGAGGTCCTGCCGGGGCAGCATCCTTTTTCCTGTTACAACCCGAGATAGCTAAAACTGCGATAAAATAAAAAATTGTTTTCATCCTGTTTATATCATTAGTTTTTGATTGAGCAATACATAATTACAAAGTAAATTAATATTAGTTCAGTTAAATGCTCTTTAAAATGTGTTAACAATGCTATATTCCAGCTTCTAAGTAAAATCCTCACCGAAACTAATCCCATATTTCAATTTTAACATTTTCAGATCCTCAGTAAAATATTGTTGCGCGAGTTGTTTTTCTTCTGCTGTAATCTGTTGCTGCGCTACTTCTGTTTTATTAATTGCATAAACCTTATCTATAATACCTGATTTTATGATCAATTTTCGGAATGGTTTTAAAAAAAATGATATTGTTTTTCGCAGATTGCTGTCCCTATTCAATAATAATTGTTGCAACCATTTACTTTTTACACCGGAGCCTGCATTAAATTTTATATTCTCCTGTTCAAACGGTATATAAGCGATATTTAAAGCAACAGTTAATTGTTTATAAAATGTTTCCGGGTCCTTTTTAAGATCCTCAAGTTTCAAAAGAATAAAATTTTCCAAAGGGAAAAATTGCAACCAATAATTTAGATGCTCATAATATAAACTGCCGTAAAAATGACAAGTATTATTTAATTCTGCGATGTCATTATTATTTAATCTGCTTTTTTCTAATTGTATCGTTTTAAGAAAAGAGGTATTGCTCTCTTCATGTCCATAGTTCACAGAATAATTAAAATTAGAAAATGCACGCTCCACGGGATCCCGCAACATTACGATCAATTTCATTTCGGGATTATAGGTTTTAATTCTTTCCGGCGCCTTTTTATCTATTAATAAATAAGTATCTGCAGTTGCCGTTATTTTTTTTTCTTGCGGTTCAAATAAAGAGTGAAAATATTTATCTCCGCGTTTAAACAGATCATCAATTGAAAAATAATGCACTTCTTTTGTGATAGAAAAATTTACTTCCTTGTGGTTGGAAAGATATTGATACACGGAGGTTGTTCCGCTGCGCCCTGCACCTATTATAATGGCATTCACTTTCATTTTTTTCCCAACAATCTTTTTAATAAAAACCAGGAATATTCATTCTTTATAATTTGTTCCGCACTAAATTTACCAACTTCCATAGGAATTCGTTCAATTATTTTCGAATCCAATGGATTTTTGAGTCCGGATGTACCTAAAAGCATATCCATTTTTAATTTTGTTAAGATGTGCTCCACTGCTCCCTGATCTGCACCTTCTGCAGAAAAAGGGAATGCGAAATATTTCCTTTTAACCGAAAAATTATCTTCAATAAAAATAAAACTTTTTTTAGTTTGTTCTATCTGACTTTCGGCAGAAATAGATTTATATAAGGGATGATCATAACTGTGACCTCCTATTTGAAATCCTTCGACTATCAATTGTTTTATTTCATCGGAGGTCATATAAGGCGACACCTTTTTTAAATATCTGACAAAACCTATTTGCGCTTCTCTTGAAATTTCATCAATTATATTTTGATCAGCATACGTAAGTGACAATAATTGTTTGGTCAAATTTTTAATGTCCGAATTGTCAATTTTCAAAACTTTACTTATTGCAAGTCGTTTATCAACATCACTTAAATAATTTATAATGATGGAGACTTTATATCTGTAAAACAGATCTTTATTATCAACAAATGCCGAATTTAAAAAAAATATTGCCGGAATACCCTTTTGTTTTAAAATGGGCCGAACAACACTATACATTTCTCTCAAACCATCATCAAAACTTAATACAAAATAATTTTGTGCCGGATCATAATTCTTTTCGTGAAAATCGTCAATGGATAAAGGTTTATAATATTTTAACAAAAAATCAAGATCTTGAATAAAGGAACTTTTGTTTTTGCAGGGATATAAATGTTTGATATGAATTACTTCTTCCTCGCAGATGTTATGATAAAAAGGGAAAATAATTTTAACACCTGATCTTTTTATCAGAGCAGGAATAGACCGCGAACTATTTATGGAATTGAATAAATTAAAATATAGTTGTTTTGGTTTTTGCATATTTCTGCTTTCCCGATTGGAAAGGTAAAACTAATTCAAAAGCAGAAATAATGCTTCTAATAATTTAAGTCCTATTTAAAATTCAAGTTTTAATTGCCCGGGTCTTTTGAATTTTGTGAGGTCATATTTGAAAGGTATATTATTTCCCATGTATTTTTCTTTCATCATATAGAACATCTGATGAATAACATTTGCAAGTTCTCCGTCGCCGCGCATTCTAACGCCCCATCTGCTATCGTTCAATTTGCCCTGATGCACTGCCTTGGTATTATTGATTACACGTTCTGCATGCATTGGAAAGGTTTTCCATATCCAGTCGGTAAAAATCTTATCAACTGCACCATTTAATCGCAACATATTAAATCCAGCTGTTGATGCACCATTATCTGCAGCAGCCTTTAAAATGGCCGGAATTTCACTGTCCGTAAGGCCCGGAATTACCGGTCCAATCATAACTCCCACCGGAATTCCGGCTGATGTTAGTTTTTCCATTGTTTTTAATCTTGCTTTATAACTTGCTGTGCGTGGTTCCATTTTTAACCGAATATCCTCCTTCAAACTTGTAATGGAAAGAAATATATGTGTAAGATTATCCTTTGCTAATTCCTGTAAAATATCTATATCCCGCAATACCAGCTGGTTTTTGGTGATAATGCCCGCTGGATTCTTATACTTCAAACAAACTTCCAGCAATTTTCGGGTGATTTTCATTTTTCTTTCTATGGGTTGATAACAATCCGTATTCCCCGAAAAAGAAATAGGAGCAGCCTGCCATTTTGGATCAATAAATACTTTTTCCAATAGCTCAGGAGCATTATGTTTTATAATAATTCTGGTTTCAAAATCTAAACCCGCACTAAAACCCCAGTAATTATGAGTATTTCGGGCATAACAATACACGCAACCATGCTCACAACCCTGATAAGGATTTACCGAATATACCATTGCGGCATCAGGACTTTCCACTTTATTGACTACTTTTTTGGCATTTTCCGTAAAAAACAATGTTTCCCGGTCGCCTAACATCTCCTCGTCGAGTCCCTCAATATGCTCCTGGGTATAATTTTTATCGTGAAAAGGGTTAAAGGGATTGATCTGCGCTCCCCTTCCTTTTAAAAAATTTTCATTTAATTTTGGAAATTCCATAATTGTCATTATTTTTGACAAATAAAGTCATATTATTTGACAATTACAAATTTAAAAATAGTTTATGGCACTTATTTCATCCAACTTAAGGCATTTAAGAAATGCCCGCAAACTGAGTCAACAAGAGCTTGCAGACATGATGGGCATTGGTAGAACAACAATTGCAAACATAGAAGCAAACCTTGCAAACCCCGGTCATAAGACCTTATTGGAAATAGTCAAAATTTTTGACATATCCATTGACGACCTGCTAAATGTTGATCTTTCGCAATTGATAGTTCCGGTTGCATTGAAGGAAGAAAAAAACAGGGAAGGAATTATCTACCGGCCAATAGTTGTGACAGTTGATTCATCCGGCGATGAAAATATCGTGATGGTTGACACAAAAGCAGCAGCAGGATACCCGACCCGATACCTGGAACCCGAATTTTACAAAGAACTTCCGGCGTTTAAACTTCCGGGTTCCGATTATCGCAACGGCACTTTCCGTTGTTTTCAGATAGAAGGCGACAGTATGCAGGAATCCATCCAAAGCGGAGATTATGTTATTGGTCGTTTTTGTGATAATCACTTTAAAGATGTTCGCGACGGGCATATACATGTAGTGGTAACAAATGATACCGTTTTAGTTAAACGCCTTGTGAACAAAGCGGAATCAGAACATAAAATGTACCTGATCAGTGATAATGAGGCTTACCCTGAACAAGCTTTGGATATAGATGAAATAAAAGAAATTTGGTTTGTAAAGAGCAAACTTTCCTCCTATATGCCTGTAAAAAAGAACGATCTCGATAAGGTTATCGGCGATCTTACCATGCAGGTGCATTTGTTGAAAAGCAGGCTCGATCATATCGAAAGGAATTAACTCTGCTCTGCCTTCTTACACTTTATGTGTTGGTTCTCAAGATTGGAAAAATATTTGGTTATATGTTTTCATCATGAACTGGAGAAGGCAGGGTTGGTTAAACCCTTTATATACATTTAAGACACTGAAAAATATTAAACTATTTGGACAATGTCCTAATTTCATTTTTCATCTATAATTGCTTTAAGTAATCTTTTTGCAATTTTGCAGCATGTTCAGCACCTTTTCATCACCAGTTCAAATCACATCTGCTATTACAGTTGGAGAAAAAAAACCCTTATTAATAGCAGGACCCTGTGTTATTGAAAATCTTGAATTGTGTCTGCTTGTTGCTGAAAAAATGAAAACGGTAGCCGAAAAACTGGGATATAATTACATCTTCAAAGCTTCTTTCGATAAAGCAAACCGAACAGCGGGCAACTCCTTTCGAGGAGATGGTTTAGAACACGGACTTAAGGTTCTGCAAACGGTAAAGGAAAAAATAGATGTTCCAATTTTAACGGATATTCATCTCCCCGAACAAGCGGCTTTAGCGGCAGAAGTGGCGGATGTGCTCCAGATTCCTGCTTTTTTATGTCGCCAAACCGACCTTTTAATAGCAGCGGGAAGAACTGGAAAGACGATAAATGTTAAAAAAGGGCAATTTATGGCTCCGGAGGATATGCAATATGCGGTTGAAAAAATTGCTTCAGTATTAAATAATAAAGTACTGCTGACAGAACGCGGTTCCAGTTTCGGATATCACAATTTAGTGGTAGATATGCGGTCACTGCCTATCATGCGTCAATTTGCTCCTGTAATATTTGATGTTACCCACAGTGTTCAAATGCCCGGGGCTGAGGCCGGAAAAAGCGGAGGAAAACGAGAATTTGCTCCATATTTAGCCAAAGCGGCAGCTGCAGTAGGTGTTGATGGCTTTTTTATTGAAACGCATCCTGATCCTGAAAAAGCATTGAGTGATGGACCGAATATGATTCCACTGCATGAGATGGAAAAACTGCTCAAAACGCTACTGGATATCAGAAATATCTCCTGAAAACAACTTCGTTTTAAAAAAACTCCATAAAATTTGCATAAAATAATTGAATGAGTAATTTTGTTACTCATTAGTTTTTGTGCTCGACTCACTAATCACATCCAAAACGCGTGTCAGGCTTTTGTTGCGGTTTTTTTCCAATACAAAATCCTCAGCCCATTTACGTGGATTGGCGAAGGAAATGAATGAATCCACCAATTCCATCCGTATTGAACTCAACAAATTATCGAAGGCTGGATTTTTATTATCGCACGAGGAAGGAAAAACGATACAATATCAGGCGAATGAAAAACATCCGCTTTTTCCGGAAGTGAGCAGTTTGGTGCGCAAATATCTTGGTTTGGACAAGGTAGTAGAAAATATCGTAAATCAAATCGGAGAAATTAAATACGCATTTATTATTGGCGATTATGCCGATGGAAAAGATACCGGAATTATTAATCTCGTGATCGCAGGAGAAGTGGATAACAATAAATTAATATATTGGGTGCAAAAAACAGAGGCGATCATTAACAGAAAAGTACAGACCGAAGTTTTAAGTCAGGAAGAATTTGCCGAATGGCAATTAAACGGCAATTTAACTAATGCAATTGTATTGTGGACAGGCAATACAGTTGAATAAATATAATTAAAAAACATCCTCCCTTATCACGCTTCTGTGACTGAGGAGGCGAAGCTGTGAAAAAATAACATGTTCCAACACAACTATAAAAATCCAATTATTGTTGCAGAGATCGGTTGCAATCACATGGGCAATTTTGAGATCGCAAAAGAATTAATTAAACTGGCAAAAGACAGCGGTGCGGATTTTGCAAAATTTCAAAAAAGAAATCCGAAGGAATTATTGGGAGAAGAACAATTTAATGCCCCTCATCCGGAACCCTGGCAGAGTTATGGAGAAAGTTATGGCAAACACAGAGAATTTCTTGAATTTACAATAGAACAACACGCCGAATTGAAAAGGTTTTCAGAAGAAATTGGAATTCAATATGCAGTTTCTGTTTGGGATGTAACCAGCGCGCAACAAGTGATCGGATTAAATCCCCAATTTATTAAAGTTCCTTCAGCATGCAATAATAATTATGCATTATTGCAATTAATTCGCGATAATTATAAGGGAGATGTTCATATATCTGTGGGAATGACAACTACCTCAGAAGTGGAAAAAATAATCCGTTTTTTTGAAGAAAAAGATCAGGCCAAAAACAGAATTGTATTATACAGTTGCACAAGCGGATATCCTATCGCATTTAAAGAAATTTGTTTATTGGAAATTAATAAGATCTACGAAAACTTTGGTTCTAAAATAAAAGAAGTGGGTTTTAGCGGTCATCACCTCGGTATAGCTGCAGACATAGCTGCATATACACTTGGAGCAAACTGGATTGAAAGACATTTTACAAAAGACAGAACATGGAAAGGAACAGATCATGCAGCAAGTCTGGAAGTTCCGGGATTACAAAAATTAGGGCGTGACCTGCATCATATTTATGAAGCACTTCAGTATAAAGAAAAGGAAATTTTATCGGTGGAAGAAGTACAGAGAAAAAAATTAAAAAATATTCTATAACATGAAAATCCTTGCAATTATCCCTGCTCGTGGAGGAAGTAAAGGACTTCCCGGAAAAAATATTAAACCGCTTTTGCAACATCCATTGCTTTCCTATAGTATTTTGGCTGCACAACAAAGTAAATTGATTAACAGAATAATTGTGAATACTGATAGTGAGGATATATCAAACATTGCAAAACAATATGGCGCGGAAGTTCCTTTTTTACGTCCAGCCGCATTAGCGCAAGATAATTCCACAGATCTTGATGTTTTTGTTCATCAATTACAATGGTTGAAAGAAAATGAAAATTATATTCCTGATCTTATCGTTCAGCTTCGTCCTACTTCACCTGTGCGTTTTGAAAATTGGATAGATGATGCTATTGAAAAATTAATTGCAAGTGATGCCGATTCCATTCGCGTAGTAACAGAATCACCACTTACTCCCTTTAAAATGTGGTTGATTAATAACAATAATGATGGAGCGCTGGAACCATTGGTAACATTAAAAAATATACCTGAACCGTACAACCAGCCCCGTCAGAGTTTACCAGTTGTTTACTGGCAAATAGGCACTTTAGATGTGATTAAAACAAATACTATTTCGGAAGGTGGATCAATGAGTGGAAATAAAATTCTTTCCTATCCGGTGGATAAAAAATATGCAATAGACATTGATGATGTTGCAAGTTTCTATAAAGCGGAGGAATTGATCCAATATAATGATTGTATTAAATTTGATGAATAAAAATACTCCCATTTTAATTTTCGGAGCAGGATCGATAGGCGAACGGCATATCCGCAATTTATGGACATTGGGATATTGTAATTTATTATTGTATCGTCAACGCAATTTACCTTTCCGCGATATAGGCGAAGCTGAGGTGCAGGTTTTTTTAGATCTTAATGAAACAAAATCTCTAAACCCGGAAGTTGCATTTATTTGCACGCCAACTGCTCAACACCTGGAACAAACAATATATTGTGTAGAAAACAAAATGCACGTGTTTGTAGAAAAACCACTTTCGCATACCTTAGAAAATATGGACCATCTAAAATCAATTGTAGCTAATTCCAATAAACTGTTACAGGTTGGATTTATGATGCGATTTCATCCCCATATACTTAAAGTTAAAAATTATATTCAGGAAAATATTTTTGGGGAATTAATATCGTCAACATCTCATTGGGGAAGTTATTTACCCGACTGGCATCCCTGGGAAAATTATAAGGAATCTTATGCGGCTAAAAAAAATCTGGGTGGTGGAGTTGCCTTGACGCTATGCCACGATATTGATTTGGCGATTTGGCTCGCAATGCGACCAATTAAAAACTATGAAACTAACTTTTCTTATTCCGGTGAACTGGATATCGAGACAGCATCAATTGCGGATATCGAAATTAATTTTGTGGATGGTGTAAACTCAAGAATACATTTAAATTATCTTGCCAATCCTCCAATAAGAAAATATCATTGGGAATTTGAGCATGTTTTCATTGATTTTAATTATTTTGATAATTTATTGATCATCAGCTCAAAGAACGACCCTTTTGAAAACCAGGAGTATAAAATAGAAGCCTTTGATAGAAACCAATTGTTTTTAGCTGAGGTAACCGATTTTTTTTATAAGATTGAAAATATTTCCAACCCAGTTCAACATTCCTTAAATTCAATACGCGAATCTGAATTATTAATATCTATTTGTAATGGCGACAATTAATTTTACTTGTATAGTCTGCGGCAATGACAAATATAGTATTCCTTATTCTGAAAAATTTAATGTGCTAGAGTGCACTAAATGTAAATTCGGCATAATTGACCCAATTCCGGTAAATGATGTACTTGTAAACTTATACAATACTGAATCGTATTTTAATACCCACATGCAACAGGAATATGAAGCTTTAAACGAACAGGAATTAACAGAATCCGTAAATAAACAGGGTACTTTTCACTTCCAATATTTAGATAAAATACTTAAACAAAATTCCTCCGTATTAGAAATTGGTCCGGGATATGGTTTGCAATTAAAATATTTATCTAATGCAGGTTATAAGGTTAAAGGAGTAGAGACATCTGAAAATGCTGTTTCGTTTATTAAAAATAAATTGGGTTTGAAGGTTGAGCGATCAAGTTTGGAAGATTACGAGGACAAAACCAAATACGATATTTTGATGCTGAACCATGTATTGGAACATTATAGAGATTTACATATTGCGATGCTCAAAATAACATCATTAATCAAAATCGGAGGACATATATATTTAAGAGTTCCAAACCATGATAGTTACGATAGGCGTAAAATGAAAAAGGAGTGGCCTGCATATCTTCCATTTCATATTTCCTACTTTTCAAAGAAAAGTCTTAAAATTCTTTTAACAAAATACAATTTTGAGCTCATATGTATGGAAGAATACGTTTCGGATACATTTTTACAAAAAATACCGAAATATTTTAAAAAATTTATTAAATATTTTATGTTCATTTTTGGAATATCGCCATATATAAATGGCAGAACTATTACTATAATAGCAAAATACAATGCATAATATTACAATTGAAAATAAGGTAATCTTAGTCACAGGAGCCTTCGGGCTAATAGGCAAAACAATATCAATAAATTTTTTACATCAAGGTGCAAAGGTGATATTGGCAGATAATAATTTTTCACAAACAGAGGCAATTTCTTCGGCTTTAAAAGAATTTGATCCGGAAAACTATTTAATAGTTGATTTGGACATTACAGAAGAAATAAGTTGTGAAAAGGTTATTGAAAAGTCAATTGCAAAATTTGGAAAGATTGATGTACTGATAAACAATGCAGCAATTGATGCCAAATTTGACAAAAGTAATATTTCGGAGGTCAATCATTCCCGATTTGAAAATTACCCACTTGAACTTTTTAAAAAATCAGTTGATGTTAATATTACAGGCACTGTATTAATGACGCAAGTAATATGCAGACAAATGCTCAAACAAGGATTTGGGAATATTATTAATGTTGCATCAACTTATTCACTAGTGGCGCCGAATCAGAAATTATATGATTTCGGTGATGGAACAATTCAATATAAACCTGTTGATTATATTGTAACAAAATCATTTATACCAAATTTTACAAAATACCTTGCAACATTTTATGCACAGAATAATATTCGCTGCAATGCAATAGTTCCTCACGGCATATTTAATGATCACGACGAAAAATTTTTGACAAATTTTTCCTCATTGTCGCCAATGGGCCGAATGGCTGATAAAAATGAAATGTCGGGACCTTTTACATTTCTCGCTTCCGATGCATCCAGTTACATGACAGGGTCTACGCTTGTGGTGGATGGGGGATGGACTGCCTGGTAAAACAAACGTTCAATTAAAAATCTATTTATGCAAAAAAAGATTAAACTTTTTTTATCGGATGTTGACGGAGTTTTGACCGACTCCGGGATGTATTACACAGAAAGTGGTGATGAATTTAAAAAATTTAATACACATGATGGAATGGGTTTTAATCTTTTAAAAGCAGCCGGAATTAAAACAGGAATAATTACTACTGAAAAAACAAATATTGTTAATAATCGCGCAACAAAGTTGAAAATTGACTATGTGTATCAGGGTGTCGGCTTCGGAGGGAAACTGGAATCTGCGCGAGAAATTTGCAAACTCGAAAATATAACAATGGAGGAAGTTGCCTATATTGGTGATGATATTAATTGTTTTGACTTGTTAAGTGAGGTTGGCTTAGCAGCTTGTCCTGCAAACGCTAACAAAAAAATAAAAGCCATCCCGGGCATAATTCACTTAAATAAATCCGGGGGAGATGGTGCAGTTCGGGAATTTATCGACGAATATATTTTAACCGGAGAACAGCATGAAGAAGGTCAATAGTATTTTCTACCGATTAATTCAATTTGTTACAAAAAATTATTCTGTAACACAAAAGGAAAAATTTATTGCGGGAATGCTTTTTTTTATCTCGAAGAAGGACAATGCCGAAACAAAAAATAAACTCCGGTTATTACTTTACGATGAGAGGCTTAAACCTTATCCTGTAGTTGGGTACCAAGAGCGTTTGAGATATTATGGCTGGTTTGAAATGTTGTCCAATCTGCAAAAGGTGGAAGGAGATATTGTGGAAGCAGGAACTGGTTATGGCAATACATTGATCACTTTTTTGAGTGCAAATAACTATTTTAATTCTTCCAAAAAAATATATGCCTTTGATTCCTTTGAAGGATTTCCTATTCCACATTCAAATGATATTGGCAGCAAGGTGCAACCTAACGAAAAAATATTGGGATGGGATGATGCCTCTCCAGCATTGATAGAAGACAGTATTGTATTTCACACAGCTAAAAATGATCTCAAATTAAATGCTGCATCCATCATTTTCAGAAAAGGTTTTTTTAAAGATACCATGCCGCAGGGCTTACCGGAAAAGATTAGTCTGTTGCATGTAGATAACGATTTATATGAGGGAGTATTGCAGGTGTTACATTCCAGTTTTAAAAGACTTCAACCTAATGCAGTTGTAATATTTGATGAGTATCACGATGAAAAATGGCCGGGAGTTAAAAAGGCAGTAGATGAATTTGCCGAAATATTTACACTTAAAATTCAATATTTTCCATCTTTGCTCCGCTTTGGGTTTATAAAAAGCGCAGAGACAACTTAAATATGTCGATAACCAAAAACTTTATCAAAAATTTGGCGAGTAACTACTTTATTCTCTTTTTAAAGATCATTTATTCAATCTTATTCGTTCCCATAATTTTAAATGTTTATGGCGAAGCACAATTTGGAATGTATATGCTGATATTCGGGCTAACATACACGATAGGTTTTTTTGATTTTGGCGCAGGCAAATCAGTTTTGAAATATGCAGCGGAATATAAAGCCGACAATGACCGAAATAAATTTCAGGAAGCGTTTTCCGTTAATATTTCACTTATACTCATTTCGTCGGTAGTTATTTTTTTACTTATTATGCTTTTAAGTTTATGGGCAGGGCCCTTATTTAATATAGAAGCCGATCAACTTCAATTGGCGCGCACTGTTTTTATTGTTTCCGCATTGAACGGAGTGGTTTTGTTTCTCGATTATATTCCTTCCAATATTTTAACCGGTTTTAGTTATTTTCATAAACGCAATAAACTACAGTTGCTTCCTCTTGCCTTAAACATGGGTTTACTTTATATCGTAGCTGTTTTGTCAAAAATTACTTTGATCCAGTATTGTTTGCTAACAACGGGCATTAATCTGATATTTTTAATAGGTGACATTATATTACTCAGATCAATCCCTGAAATGAGAGAGGTGAAATTTGCTTTACATTTTAAAAAAGATCTTTTATCCAATAAGTATACGAAGTTCTCCATAGTATTATTTGCTATTTCCGCAGTTGGCTTTTTAGGGATTCAATCAGACAGGATTATTCTCGCTTCCATCATAAACATTTCGGCAGTTACCATTTACACCATTGTAACACGACCCTATTTTTTACTGAAAACGATCATGGGTAGCAGTTACAGTGTTATCCAACCTATACTGATCAAAACACAGCTTTTAGATGAGGAACGTTTTTTTGGAATACTGGAAAGATTTACAAGAATTTCATTTATCATGATCTTCAGTGTTGTATTGATTTTCAGTATCTTTTTTGAAACAATTATGCGTTTATGGTTGTCTACTGCTAATTACGATGAGTATACAATATGGGGTATTTTTGCATTGATCAATATTTGCATCCCGACGTTATATGGTGCCATATCACGAACCTTACTATTAACCACAGGTTCAGGTAATTTATTAAAGTATAATTCTATTGCCATAACAATAAATTTTATCAGCAGCATCTTCCTTGTTTATTATATTGGATTTCAAGGCGTTATAATTGGTACTACAATACAGTTCATTTTTGAATTTTATGTGATCAATCTAATTTCTATTAAACATTTAAAATTTCCATTGAGAAGGATATTTTCCAAAGACTTTGTATTATATTCCCTATTACTGTTAGCCACTGCAGTAATATTTCGTTTGATTTTTGAAGGAATGGCTCCGTTAGTGACAGGGCAGTTCATGTTACTGTTGAGCATGACTATTGTTGTTTTTGGAATACTCAACTACCTGTTTATTTCAAATACAGGATACGGCTTTCTGTTCAGGAGATCATACTGGCAAAATATAAATTCGTGATGGAACCTCAAACTATCAAAATTGGAATACTGGCACAATATCTCGGAACCCGAAATGATGTTCGATTACTTATTAATGGTATAGCTCAGAAATCAGATGTCACCCTATACCTTAAAGAGGCAGATAAGATTTCAGAACAAAATCTCAATTCCAATATAAGATTTCAATATTTCAGCAACAAGTCAAATAAACTAAAACACTATTTTGTTTATGCCATCTATAAATTATTTGGCAAGATACCACGCAGCAGGAATAATTACTTTGTAACCGAAAATTTTAAGATCGCGAATTCTGATTTTAAAGGTATTCACCGTTTTATTGAACGTTTTATTTTAAATTCTTCGAAATTTACTCCTAAGTTTATTAGTTACGACAGCTTTTTAACAATGTTGGCTCCTCCAAAAGAGAATTCAATGAGTGAACAGCATGTTTTTCTTTGTATTACCCAGATCTATGATGATGCTCTTTTCCGGGTAATGATAGAAACCGGAAAAAAAGTATTTGTATATGTTTATAGCTGGGATCATGCCTGCAAAATGAAATGTTTTTCAAAAAATAAAAATGTTTTTTATTTAGTTTGGAGTAAAGAAATTCACGGTGATCTGGAACAACTACATGGCATAGCCTCCGAAAATATTATGGTTACAGGTGCAACACAATTTGTCTATTTACATCAATATCTCAACGAAAATAAAATATCATCCCGCTCGGCTGCCAACAAAAAATATATTTATATACCAATGGCAACGGGCACAAAGAACCTTACTCCAGAGGAAGTGCAATTATATGGAGCAATTATTCAAAAAATTCGATCTCAAGGGATTGATGTAAAGATCATTATAAGGCCATACCCATTTCTTAAAAACTGGGATCTTTATGCTTCATTACTTAAATTACCTAACGTGGAAATTGAGAAGGATTACCGTGAAAATGCAAATACACAAAATGTATCTGAAGAAAATCTGCTGAAAAAATATTCCATGCTTCAAAATGCGAGTTTAGTTATACATTGCGGTACAACACTTGGACTGGAAGGCTCTTATCTGGATGTTCCTGTGCTATTTGCAGATCTCAGCAAAACCATGCGCCTATCGCAACTCGATAAATTCGTGCATCAATTTCAGAATGATAAATATTTAAATCTAACTGCTTTTCCAAATGTTTTAAAATCAATAGAAGATCTGGCAGTATTAGTATCAAAAGCATTAAAGGCTCCGGCTTCCTATTTACCATATAATATTCAGTGTAAAAAAGTTGCCGAAGTAAAGAGTTCAGGAGAAATAATCAAACGGTTTCTGGAAATAATGACTTCTGAAAATATTCATGTTTAACTAATTAAGGATGCCATCCGTTTTAACGCCATTAGAGAACGAAAAAAATCTGATTAAAAGAATCAGAAATAAATTCCACCGTGAATTTATTCAAATTCCACAAAGAAGCAGATTGAGAAAACGATTCATCAATACATTACCTTTATATTCCACTTATCCTTCAAATAAATATTCTATCCATAGTTTATTATGCCACCGAGATGTAGAAATGGGTATTTGCTGTTTTAAGGCATTCAACTATTTTGCAGGAGGCAATTTTGAATTCATAGTACACGACGATGGATCATTAACGGATAGCGATATCCAATATATAAGAAACCAGGTGGTAGCGAAAATTCACACCAAATCAGAATCCGACGAGATCGCATTTCAGACACTTCAACTATTTCCAAACATTTTAAAATACAGGAACAGTCATTTTCTTGCTTTAAAATTAATTGATGTAATACTATTGGGATCCGGAACACGAATGGCCTACCTTGATTCGGATATATTGTTTTTCCAAAAACCTGAATTTTATTTGGAGACATTTATGACTCAGGAAAAAAGTAAAAATTATTTTAATAAAGATTTTTTTGATGCATATATCGATTCACCGGAGAACATTCAAAAAAATCTCGGTGTTTTTCCATTTCCCTTTATCAATGCAGGACTATGGGTTTGCAATAAAGAAGATCTTGATCTGCACAAAATTGAAGAATGGTTAGCTACAGAATATTTGAAACCCTTTATAAATTTCTATCGACTGGAGCAAACCCTTTTAAGTTTATTGGCGAGAGAAAGCGCTCATGGTGCAGATTATCTTCCGGAAGGTTATAATGTTGACCTGTTAAAACTTCCGCAGAATTGTATAGGAAAACATTACGTCGGAAAAATCCGTCATGGGTTTGAATTAGAGGGAATAAGATATCTTTTGCAAGCTGGTCATATAGTCCCTGATATAGGAAAACACATATAATCTCTTTTGAAAAAATTAAAAGTTGCAATATTTCCATATGGAAAGGAACAGGAAAATCCTTATCAGAATATAATTATTAGTGCGCTTAAAAATAACGGTATTGAAGTGATAGCAGTTCCAGGTAGAAAAATTTTCCCATTACTTCATGTGTTGAAACAAAAACCCGATATTATACATTTGTTTTGGCCTTTTGATATGTATTTGGGCAGAACAGGATTATTAACCTTTATAAAAAGGATGATGTTATTGCTGACCTTACCTTTATTGAAAAAAACGCCGTGTATTTATTCCGCAGACAATATTGTTTCACACGATACAAAGAATCAAGAATCAGAGATTTACTGGATATCTCAAATAATAAAAAGCTGCAAAGGCATTCTATTTATGAGCAATGCTGCAAAGGAAATTTTTGAAGGTTATTATAATACAAACACATTAAAAACATTGGTCGTTCCTCATCCTAATTATATGGCATATTATCCCAATGAAACGGACAAATTTAAATCCAGAGAATATCTTAATTTGGATCCCGGGAAAAAAATCATCCTTTTATTAGGAAGAGTTGAACAATATAAGGGTGTAGAAGAATTAATTTCCGCATTTAATGAAATAAATGATGCAGAAAGCATTTTATTAATTGCCGGGAAATCCACAAATCCGAAATATATTGACCATTTAAAGAACATCATTCCAACCGGATTAAAAAGCACTTTGATATTCATAAATAAATTTATTCCTGAACAGGAATTGCAATACTTTTTTAACGCATCGGATGCTGTGGTTATCAATTATAAGGATATACCTTTAAATCCGGGGTCACTCATCATGGCGATGGGATTTGGTTCTTTTATTATTGCACCTGTATCCAAAGTGTTAGAGGAATTAACCGACCCTTCCTGTTCTATTTTATATGAAGCGGATAATGAAGAGGCGTTAAAAAATGCGCTGCAGCAATTTATATTAGGCGGAGTAAATGAAAATTGCAGATTGCAAGTAATGAACAAGATAAAAGTTAACCACGATCCCATGATCTTAGGAGATAAATTACACTCATTTTATCAATCTTTGATGACCTAAAATGAATATCGATAACTGGTCGATTAAGTTTTATTTATATGAATAGTCATTCTTTCTGAACAGTGATAAAAGTATATTCAGTAAATTAAAAACAATTTGAAAAAATATAACATTGAATTTTAGGTCCCGATTTATTTTAATAACGATTTTCACGTTGACGATATCTTTTGTTTTGCACAAACTTTTTTATGATTCGCGGGAAAATAAAAATTGGATAGGGCCTTATTTATCTTCAGCGGCCAATTTACAAATGTTTGGAAGTTTTCAAATTGATGAGGCAAAAGTAATTGATTTTAAAGAATTAAATCCACGAGAGCAATATCACTATCAGTTTAAAAAATCTGATAATTTAAGTTCATACACACACAATCCTATAGGATATTCGTATATTATAAGAATTGCCGCAACTATGTTCCCATTTTTAGGGAATTCGGAAAGTCTTATCCTGTTCCAGGTACTGATGCATTTATTTATAAGCCTTTTAATTCTTTATCAATTCAGAACAACTAATCGTTTCATACTAATCTTTTCTATATTTTATGTTTGCAATCCTTTCATACTGTACTTCGTGGTACTAAACTATTATTACTTCTGGCAATGTATTCCGGGATTTATGATGATCTATATTATCCTCTCCCAGCCAAAACGACAATGGATAGTTATCATGTGCACTATAATTTTATTGTTCGCCACGCTAGCAAGACCGACTATATTATTTCTGTCTCTTTTCACACTAATACTTCTATACCGCAAATATTCTGTAACTTTCGCAACGCTTACCATAGCAATTTCAACATTGTTTTTTATCCTGATAAACAAACCCACAGAAAAAATTATCTGGCATACTGTTTATGTAGGCATAGGAGCTTACCCAAATTCAAATGTGTCTTATTTATCTGACAATTTTGGATACCAATTATATCGCGACAGTACGGGAACAGAACTAAATGCCAGTTTGGGTGGAAATTATTATGACGACAGTGTAATAAAAAGATATTCTGAGATCACCAAGAACACTGCAATCGGGATCTTAAAAAAAGACCCTGCTCTGTTTATCAGAAATGCCCTCAGTAATACTTTTCAGTGTTTTTCCATTGGATATGTAAAAACCAATTCACCTATACTAAACATTATCTCAGCAATACTCGGATTACTTTATTGTATTTTACTTTGGAAAAGTAAACAAAATTTTATAATTGTATCCATTTTGTTGTATGCATTTATGTTTTTCGTGTATTACCCTCCAATTCCGGCATATTTATTTGGGGCATATATTTTGCTTGTATTTTCTTTTTACAATGTTTTATCTTATTATAAACCGCAATTCGCACCTCCTATTACATTTAAGTATCCGTTTTAACTATTTTGAATGTATCCTAAAAAAAAGATATTATTTATAAGTTCCAATGATGGGTCTGATATGCGTATAAACAAAGAACTGCACACGCTTTCCCAAATATTTGAAATTACCTATCTCGGAGTAGGCACCACAAATGTTGATTCCTATGCTCGTGAATATTGCAAATACTTTTATCTCGTAGTCGGTAAAAGAAATCATCCCGCAACAATTCTGAAACAATTTTTACTCGTCGCAAAACTATTGCGTAAAAATTATAGCTCTATTCATATCATTAACGAACAATTAATGATATTTTTCTATCCATTTTTGTTCAGAAAACATCTGGTGCTGGATATATTTGATTCTATTTTTCTCACTTTGAATAAAAGTAAAAATAAATGGAGATTGCTGAAAAAAATAATATACGCTCCTGTTAATATTATTCTGGTGACCGACAGCAACAGGAAAACATTTATGCCTGATTTTGTGCAACACAAGGTTCAGTTATTGGAAAACTATCCCATTAAATTTACGAATTCAATAATTAAGAATTCCGAAAAAAATAAAGTAACCATTTTGTATAATGGCTGGCTTGGAAATTCAAGAGGAACTGAATTGGTTCAAAAAATACTTTCGGCAAACAGAAATGTAAAAATAATTATGGTTGGTTGGTTTGCCGATGAGGAAAGCAGGGAATTGATATCCAATCCCTCGGTGGAGTATCGGGGAATTATGTCGCAAGCGAATGCATTAAATATTGCTGCCGAAGAATCGGATTATATTTTATGTGTTTACGCACCAAAGAATGATAATAATATTAACGCAAGTCCTAATAAGATTTACGATGGGCTGCAAACGAGAACTCCCGTGATTATAAATGCAGAAATTGCTATCTCCAATTTTGTGAAGGAGAATGGATTGGGAATTGTAATAGAGAAATATGAAGTGGAGGATATCAATAATTTGATCGACGAACTTTTTGCGAGAAAAAACACATTTGAATTTAATCCCGAAATGGCGGATGAATTTACTTGGGAGAAAATTGAAGGCGTTTTAATTAAGGCTCATCAAATATGAAAATACTTTTCTGCACCAATGCCTATGAAGTGGTTTCCAATGGCCCTGCAAAATTCGCACATTTGCTTTTAAAGATCAACGAATTATATCCTCAGCACGAAATCAAAATACTTACTGAGGATATAACAAATCCGGATGAGCAATCGGTGTATAAACAAACATTACGTATTCCTAAAATGTATAGAAAATTGGGAATGTTCCTACGTATGTTCCAATATCATCGCAGAGCAATGGAGATCAAACGCAACGATTTTAATTTTGATCATCTGGTTTACAATAATGCAATAGTTGCCCTTTGGAGTGGTTTAAAATTTAAGAATACAGTAGGGTTTATTAATGATGACAACAATTCGAATATTTCGTGGAAAAAAGGAATTTTTGGTTTTAAATGGTCAAAACCGCATCTTTTTTTCCTAGTGGAAAAATTGGCCTGTAGAAGTTGCAATAAAATAGTGGTAAACTCACAGTATTTGTTAAAAGAATTAACAACAAAATATAAAATTCCCAGGCATAAAATATTTCTTTTATACAAATCAATTGCTCCAGTTAATAAGGTTTCAAGAACCGAAAATGCGATTCCGGTGATCTTATTTGTTAAGAATGATTATATTCGTGGCGGACTTTTTACATTGATTGATGCATTAAAAGAATTAAAAATAAATGTACATTTGATCATTGCAGGTATTGCAGATCCTGAAATTCCGAGAATAATCCACTATTTAAGGAATGTATCATTTCAATATAATTTAAATGGGATCATTAAACAGCAGGAAGTATTTGAACTGATGAAAAGAGCAGACATTTTTTGTGTTCCATCTTTTCAGGAGGCATTAGGAGTGGCTAATATCGAAGCAATGGCGCATGGATGCTCCATAATTTCATCCAATAGTGGTGGCATTCCGGAAGTGCTCGATAACGGTTCGTGCGGATGGATGATAGAAGCGGGACATGTATCCCAACTAAAAGAAGCGATCAAGGAATGTTTAAATAACGAAACATTACGTGAAGAAAAAAAATCGAATGCATTAAAAATGATTAACAAATTTCAACTCGAATTAATGTTACAAAATTTTCTTACAATTATAAGCGTAAATGGAAAAAGCGCCTAGTATTCAACGAAAAATTTTTAAGGATGCAGATTTTATTCTGCTGAATATCAATGCATTTTTAGTGATCTTTGGTTATGGGCTTGCGGTTGTTACTAGACTGGAATCAGTAGAAACAATGAGAATACTCAAATCCTTTTTTCTGATTGTATCAGCTATAGTAATGTTTAAGGATATGAATTTAAACAAGCATCCACTTCCATTTCCAACCATTATTTATTTAGGTATTTTCAGTTTTTGGATTTTCACAATGTCAATTTTTTCTACCAATCTTACATTTTCAATTTTAAGATCATTAACTTTTTTAGCACCTTTAATCTACGTGTATTTAGTATTACAGAACTTGTTAAATAAGTATCCAAGTTTGGAAATCATTAAGGCATTTACAAAATCATTTAATCTTATTTATACATTGCCTGTCTTGGCATTTCTTGCATCCGGAGCCGGATTCAGCATGATAAATATATATGGCTCAGGAGTTAATCAAGGTCAATTTTTTGTTTCAAATCAATATGGCTGGGCTTGTGCAATATATTTGGTCTCTATAGTTGATATTTTATTAAATACCAAAACGGGAAAATTTTATAAAATTTTCAATTTTACGATCATAGCAATAGCGATTTATTTATTGCTTATTTCCGGAAACAGAGCATCATGGGTTTCGATATTACTTGCTATTGCGATATTTCTATTGCGATTAAAAAATATCAGACCTGATTTTAAAATAATTCTTACCGTAATTCCGATCGCCGTAATTTTCTGGTTTTACCAGATCCCCGAATCCTCCTTACAGACGCGGTTATCTGAAACCGAATCCCAGATTGATGATGGAGAGCCCCGATTAAATACGGCCAAAATTGTATTTGAAATATTTAATGAAAAGAAATCCCTTTGGATAACTGGAGCCGGGATGTTTAATTATGATTATACAATACACGGAGAGGGATTAGCAGATTATCATAATTCTTATCTGGAAGTGCTTTTTGGAGGAGGGATAATATTATTTCTGCTGTTCATTACATTTATGTTATTTAGACCGCTTTATCATTATGCGATCTATTATTCTAAACATTTTTTAATTATAATGCCTGTTCTTGTAATACCATTTTTCGAAAGTAACCTAACAGGAGGTCAATTTGTATTTTTTCCCTGGTTTATATTTATGATACTATTTAATATGCCTCCTCATTACGACGATTATAAATATCAACAAAAACCAAAAGTGCTGAAACCCCCGCATTATCGTAAACAAACTTAAAATTCCATGTTAAAAACGATCATTATTATTGGGACGCGACCGGAAGCTATTAAAATGGCCTTATTGGCTAAAGAGCTCAATAAGAGAAAAGGAATAAAAAATTATTTATGTGTTTCCGGACAACACCGTTCAATGTTGGATCAGGTTTTAGATTTTTTTGCGATTAAGCCCGACTTTGATCTAAATATCATGCAGGAAAATCAGCAGCTAAATGATATTACCGGTAAAATCATTATTGAAGTATCGAAAATTTATGACCAGATAAACCCAGACCTCATATTGGTGCATGGCGATACCAATACTTGCTTTGCGGCGGCATTAGCAGCTTACTATAAAAAAATTCCTGTGGCGCACGTAGAAGCCGGAATGAGAACAGGAAATATTAATGTTCCTTTTCCTGAAGAAGCAAATCGGGTGCTTACAGGAAGAATATCCAATTTCCATTTTGCTCCCACTTCGCTCAATGTAAAGAATTTAATAGCAGAAGGTGTAAAAAGAGATTGCATTATTAAAACAGGAAATACAGTTATAGACAGTTTGATCTACACCTCAAAAAAAATAAAAATATTTTCTGACCAGGTTACAGATCAAAAACTAATTAAGGCTGTTTCAGATATCAAAAAAATTATTTTAGTCACCGGTCACCGTCGAGAAAATTTTGGTGGAGGTTTTAAAAACATCTGCCTTGCATTAAAAAATATTGCAATTCAAAACCCCGATTGTTATATTATATATCCAGTACATCTCAATCCAAATGTTCAACAACCGGTTTTAAAAGCATTAACAGGAATTAATAATATCATCTTAACATCACCACTATCTTACCCTGACTTTGTATTTTTATTGAACCGAGCTTATTTAATCTTAACCGATTCAGGTGGAATTCAGGAAGAAGGACCTTCACTTGGAAAACCGGTACTTGTGATGCGAGATATAACGGAAAGACCTGAAGCAATTCAGGCAGGAACCGTAAAATTAGTTGGCACCGACAGAAAAAAGATCGAAAAGGAAGTTAACCATTTACTAAACGATAAAAAACAGTATCATAAAATGTCGAAAATGGTAAATCCATACGGTGATGGAAAAGCTACGGAAAAGATCGCGGATTGGATTATTAATAATCAATCACGCATTAAAAAAGCAAAACCAGAATGAAACAAATAATTCAGCATTTAAATACCGGAGAAACTTTATTAGAGGAAGTTCCTGCACCTGCCATTCAAAAAGGGTGTGTTTTAATTAAAACAAAGTGCAGTCTCATCTCTCCGGGAACTGAAAAAATGCTGATTGAATTCAGTAAATACAATCTCCTTTCAAAAGCTAGAAATAATCCGGAACGTGTAAAGCAGGTATTGGACAAAATTAAATCGGATGGCATAATTCCAACATTGGAAGCTGTTTTTAAAAAGCTGGATCAACCCCTTCCATTAGGATATTGTAATGCTGGTGAAGTAATCGCGATTGCTGATGATATTACAGAATTTAAAGTTGGCGACAGAGTTATTTCAAATGGTGGACATGCGGAATTTGTGTGTATACCAAAAAATCTTGTTGCTAAAATTCCGGATAATGTGGAATATGAAGAAGCAGTATTTACCGTAATAGCCGCAATAGGATTACAATCCATACGCTTGGCACAACCGCAACTCGGTGAAATATTCGTTGTTTTTGGCCTTGGCCTGGTGGGAATTTTAACTGCTAAGTTATTAGCCATAAATGGCTGTAAAGTAGTAGGATTTGATATTGATGAGGAGCGGGTAGAATTTGCAAATACATTAAATATAAACTCTTATAATATTAACTCTGATGTGGAATCTATAATCAGAACAAATATTATTCATTCAGGTGTTGATGCTGTAATAATTACTGCGGCAGCCCAAAATGATAAACTTATTTCAACAGCAGCTAAAATCTGTAGGAAAAAAGCCAGGATCATCTTGGTAGGCATAGCAGATCTGAAGTTTGAACGGGAAGAATTTTATAAAAAAGAATTACAGTTTCAAATATCATGCTCTTATGGTCCGGGAAGATACGATGAAAGTTATGAAGATGGAGGAATTGATTATCCGTTGGCATATGTGCGCTGGACAGAAAAAAGAAATTTTGAAAGCATTCTTGAATGTCTGCAAAATAAAACACTTGATGTAAAACCATTAATATCCGGAAAATTTGTTTTCTCAAAAGCCGCAGATGCTTATAAAAATTTAACAGATACTAAAGCGATCACAAATTTATTGGTATATGATGATGAAAGTCCATATATCCAATCAATTCTCGTTTCTGAAAAAATTGCCAAAGCCTCAAAAGGAATAATCGGAATAATCGGAGCAGGGAATTTTGCAAGTATGACTTTATTACCTGCTTTGAAAAAAAATAAAGCCAACATAAAATATATTTCCTCCGCCTCCGGTTTAAACGCGCAACAATTGGCAAAAAAATACAATATAGAAAATGCAGTTTCCAATAATCAAATGATATTCGAAGATCCTGCTGTGGAGCTGGTTGTTATATCCACAAGGCATGACACGCATGCAGAACTTATTTTGCAAAGTATAACACATAAAAAACATATATTTACTGAGAAACCGATAGCCATAAATGCAGTACAACTCTCAGCAATTGAAGAAGCCTATCGAACATCTGAACAAATACTATTTTTTACAGGATTTAACAGAAGACATGCACCACTTGCCGTTAAAGCGAAACAGTTGATCGGTGCTTTTGAGGATCTCAATATAGTAATTACTGTAAATGCAGGAATTCTGCCTTCTGATCATTGGTTGCACAACGAGCAAATCGGCGGAGGAAGAATAATTGGTGAAGCTTGTCATTTTTTCGACCTGATGTCATTTTTCGCCAGCAGCGATATCAGCGACGTTTATGCAACAGATAACAGCACTTCTGCTTCTCCGGAAAATAGCATAATTCATCTAACTTATAAAAATGGAGTGCAGGGAGTAATTAATTATTTTTCAAATGGCAATAAATCATATCCCAAAGAAAAAATTGAAATATATTCCGGAAACAGGGTGCTTATATTAGATAATTTTAAAAAATTAACAGGTTACGGATTTAAAAACTTTTCCGTTAAAAAAACATTACAAAATAAGGGCCATCAAGATCAGTTTGAAAGTATGATTAATATATTATTAAGTGGGGGCAAGGCCTCTACATCCTTCTCCTCTCTCGTGAATACAACAAAAGCAACTTTTGCCGCAGTTAAAAGCATCAGAGAAAAAAATGTTGTTAAAATTGATTAATGTATGTGTGGAATTTTAGGTGTAGTTAAAACAAATTCTTCTGATTTGCACTTTAAAAAGGCATTTGAGCAGACGCAACATCGCGGACCAGATTCCAGTAGAATTTTCGAAAATGATTATATTATATTAGGAAATCACCGTTTGAAGATTCAGGACTTGAGCGAAAATGGAAACCTTCCGATGCTTAGTGCAGATGGAAGATATGTGATTGTATATAACGGCGAGATTTATAATCACTGGACCATCAGAAAAGATCTGGAGAAAAAAGGGTACTCATTTAAATCGACTTCAGATACAGAAACTATTCTAGCAGGATATATCGTTTATGGTCAGGATATTCTCAAAAAATTAAGCGGAATTTTTGCTTTCGTAATTTACGATCAACTCAGTAATCAGCTATTTGGTGCAAGAGATCATATTGGCGTAAAGCCGTTTTATTATTATTTGAAAGGAAATAATTTTGCGTTCAGTTCAGAAATAAAATCCCTAATCCATTTAACTAATTTTGATTCCCGGCTTAACTATAAATCGCTTACAAATTATATGAACTTTTTATGGTCTCCGGGCGAGACGACTCCATTTAACTTTGTATCCAAATTATTACCCGGAGAATTTTTTACACTAACAGTAACAGATGCAACTACCTTTCAGAAATATTCCTATTACGATATTCCATTTAATGGTTCCAGAGAATTTTATAATGATGAACTATGGATAGATATCATAGATAAAAAACTGGAGAAATCTATTGAATCGCAACTGCTTTCCGACGTACCTATCGGATTTTTTCTTTCAGGAGGAATTGATTCGAGTGTGATTGTAGCAGAGGCACGTAAAAATTTTAATGGCGGAAGTTTAAATTGTTTTACGATCAAAGGAAATGACAATCTTGAACCTGAAGGATTTGCCGATGATTTTAAATATGCGCAGGAAGCGGCAAAACATTTAGATGTTAAATTAAATGTTGTAGACGGAAGTATAAGTATTATTGAAGATTTTGATAAAATGATCTGGCATCTTGATGAGCCGCAGGCAGATATCGCACCGCTTTATGTATATAAAGTTTGCGAAATGGCAAAAACGCAAGGGATCAAAGTATTGTTAAGCGGAGCCGGTGGAGATGATATTTTTTCCGGCTATAGAAGACATAAAGCATTAACCTACGATAAATATCTGCAATACACGCCTGATTTCTTTTTTACGCTCATGGAAAAATATTTAAGTTACAGAAATTCCAATAAACCTACGATCAGAAGATTAAATAAATTTATTAAAAGGAATAGTAATCCGGTAGAAGATCGGTTAGTTGGTTATTTTGAATGGTTTCCGATTAATGAAAATATGCGACTTTTTAACCCGGAAATACAAAAACAAATTGGCAGTTATAAACCGGATTCTTATCTTTTTTCTTTGCTTGATAAAATTAAAGAGGAAGATAATTTATTAAATAAAATGTTATATCTGGAACTCAAAACATTTTTAGTAGATCATAATCTTAATTATACCGATAAAATGGGTATGGCTTGCGGAGTAGAGATCAGAGTTCCGTTTCTGGATATCGATCTTGTGAATTTATGCACAAAACTGCCACCGGATATGAAATTACGAGGTAGTAAAACTAAATATGTTTTACGCAAAATTGCCGAAAAGTATTTACCGGAATCCATCATAAACAGGTCCAAAACAGGATTTGGAGGTCCGGTAAGAAAGTGGGTAAAGAATGATCTGGATAAAATGATCTCCGACAGACTGAGTAAATCGAATATTGACAAATATCAGATATTCGATCATAAAATGATATTAAAATTAATTAACGACAACAAGTCGGGTCGCGTAGATGGTGCATATACCATTCTTTCCATAATGGCAATTCAAAGTTGGCTCGATCAGTTTTACAGTAAACAATCAACTGGTTTTTAGAAATGTTTAATACAAATAAATTTTTAACCTACATTCGTGAGAACGGGTTACAAAATGTATTGGAAAGATCTTGGTATGAGTCACAAAAACGTTTGGGAATTATTTCAAGAAAGAATCCGGATACCTGGAATTCGGAATTCCCCATTTCCAGATCAGCATGGTTACAAACAAATACAAAATATTTATTTGTCTCTAAAAATAGTCTTACCATTCCTAAAGACAGAGCACAAACACATCAGTTAAACGCTCAAATTATTTTAACAGGACGAAGGAGATATTTTAATGATTCCGTTTTCGCAGAATCCAAAACCGATAGATGGTTTACGCATCCTGTAGATCATTATGTATATGATAAAAATAAACACTGGACAAAATACAAAGAGTTATCACCGGAAAGAGATATCAAATATATATGGGAAAATTCACGTTTTTGTTATTTGTATGATATTATCAGATACGATTATCATTTCAATAAAAATTACGCTGCATTTGTTCTTGGAGAAATGAATTCGTGGATAGATGAAAATAAATTCAATAAGGGTCCACACTTTATTTCAAGTCAGGAGATAGGTGTACGGATATTAAATTGGTTATTTGCCATTTATTATTATTCCAAATCTGAGCTTCTTACCGATGAATTATTTAAAAAAATATTACAATCCATTTATGAACAGGTGGCTCACATTGAAGCAAATCTGTCATTTTCACAGAAATTTGTTCGGAATAACCATATCATTACAGAAGCGACAGCAATATTTGTTTTTTCGATTTTATTTCCACAGGTAAATGAAGCTGCCGTCTGGTTGAAAAAAAGTAAAAATATTTTAGAAAAGGAAATTGATTATCAGATATTTGAAGATGGAACTTACCTACAATATTCAATGAACTATCATCGCACAATTATTCAATTGCTTACTTTAAATTTTACTCTCGCACAAAATAATAATATTATTTTTGATAAAAAAGTGTATGAAAAAGCCACTTTGAGTCTGCAATTTCTGATCTCCAGTTGCGATACTACAAATGGTAAATTGCCAAATTATGGCGCTAACGACGGGTCACTTTTTTTCCCTTTAAATAATAATAACTTTTCCGATTTTCGCCCGCAATTACAAGCACTTGCAAATTCTATTGGACAAACCTGTTTTTCTGAAACAGTTTATGAAGATCTTTATTGGTACGGAATTACTCAAAATACAACTTTGCTTCCGGAATTAAAAGCCAAACAAGGTTCTTCAGTGTTTAAGGAGAGTGGATATTATACTTACCGCGACAATAATACTTTTACTTTTATAAGATGTGGTGATCATAAGTACAGACCTTCTCAGGCAGATATGTTGCATTTGGACCTATGGTATAAAGATTTGAATTTCATGAGAGATGGAGGAACATATTTATATAATACTGACAAAACAACAATAAAATATTTTGCAGGAACAGCATCCCATAATACTATCATGCTGGATGATTTTGACCAGATGTTAAAAGGGCCAAGGTTTATATGGATTTATAAAACAAAATGTTTACAGGCAGAAATTGCAGAAACGGATACGGAATTTCAATTTACCGGAAGTATTCTGGCATTCAAACATACCGGCGCCTGGCAACATATTAAAAGAACTGTGAGCAGATCAAAAACAGAAATGAAATGGAAAATTACCGATGAGCTTCTCACTCCGGGGAATTTCACTGTTCGTCAAATATGGAATCCAGTTTCTGAATTTAATTCTTTATTTAAAATCTCCGCAATTGATCAAAACAATATTAATATTGCACCCGAATATTGCAAAGCGTATTTTTCAGAAAGTTACGGCACCAGAACAGAAACAGAGCAGATCATTTTTAATACAAAAACCAATAAAATAACCACCATCATCTCACTCAGATAAGGATGCATATTTTACTCATACATCAATATTTTCTTGAAAAAGGCGATTCCGGCGGATTGCGATGGAATGAAATGGCAAAGATTTGGTCAGAAAAGGGACATAAAGTAACCGTTGTTGCCGGCATGACACATTATGCAAATGGCGTGCGCAATCCAAAATATAATAATAAATATACCTTTGTTGACGCATTTTCTCCAAATATCAAAGTAATTCGTTCGCATGTTTCAGATTCTTACAACGATAGTTTCAGAGGCAGATTAAAAGCGTATTTTTCATTTGTTTTTTCCGGAATATATGCCGGTTTATTTAAGGCGAAAGAAAAATATGATGTAATACTTGTGAGTTCTCCGCCGCTATCTGTAGGGATTATTGCATTAATATTATCCACTTTTAAAAGAATTCCGATCATTTTTGAGATTCGGGATCTTTGGCCGGAATCTGCAATTGATACAGGCATTTTAAAAAATAAAATGATCATTAAAATTTCGTATTGGCTGGAACGACGTTTGTATAAAAAAGCGAAATTAATTAATGCACTCACCCCTGCAATCAAGGAAACCTTAATTCATAAAAAAAAGGTTCCTGCATCAAAAATAATTTATATACCAAATGCTGCAGACTTTGATCTATCTGATAAAATGTTAACTGATTTTGATATTTCAACATTCCGTAAAGGTCTCGGGTTTGATAATGAATTTATTCTGTGTTACGTAGGCGCTCATGGGTTAGCAAATAATTTAATACAATTACTGGATACAGCGCAGTTACTGCGAAATGAAAATGTTGTTTTTATTTTAATTGGTGACGGGATGGAAAAGAAAATGCTCATGCAAACAGTGATTGAAAAAAATATTACAAATGTCCATTTTTTCGATTCCGTTCCTAAAGCGGATGTGCTTAAATTTATTCTTGCAGCAGACGCAGGAATTTCTGTTTTAAAGAAAGTAGAGGCATTTAAAACAGTTTTTTCCAATAAAACATTTGATTATATGGCGTGCAAAAAACCTGTGCTGATGGCTATTGACGGCATTTCAAGGGAATTGGTTGAAACAGCGGGAGCAGGAATTTATGTGGAGCCGGAAAATGCAAAGGATTTTGCAGAAAAAATCCGAACCTACCTCCATGATCCAACTTTAATAAAATTACATGGCGAAAATGGTTATAAATATGCAAAAAAACATTTCGACAGAAAAACATTATCTCTGGAATATCTTCAAATAATAGAAACTCATTTTGGTTTCAACTCTAAAAATTCCGTATCCAATAAAATAAATCACAAGGTTTCTAATGTATAGATTATATTTCAAACGCTTTTTCGATTTCTTTTATTCCTTGATACTATTAATTATTTTATCTCCTCTATTTATATTTATCGCCTTTCTTTGTATAATTTTTTTTAAAGGCAAAATATTTTTTACTCAGAAACGAGTCGGGAAAAACGAAAAAATATTTACCATAGTGAAATTCATCTCCATGAGACCCCTAACCGAAAAAAACATTACCGATGCAAGCAGAACTTCCCGGTTTGGGAGTATACTCCGCAAAAGTTCCATGGATGAAATTCCTCAGCTTTTAAATGTGTTGATCGGTGACATGAGCTTGATAGGACCCCGCCCGCTTCTGATAAAATACTTACCTTATTACAGTGTGGCTGAAAAAACAAGACATCAAGTTAGACCCGGAATTACCGGTTTAGCACAAATTAACGGCCGCAATAACTTATCCTGGGATCACCGCCTGCAATTTGATATTCAATATGTTAAGAATTTATCTTTAGATTTAGATCTCAAAATTTTTATTAAAACGATAGTAGTTACCTTTTCCGCAAAAAATATTCAGGCAGATGTGGAATTAAATTTACAGGATCTTGATGTGGAAAGAATCAATTTAACTGCATCTGAAAATAATAATTCAACACAATAAACAACATTTTATTCATGAAAAAGAAAATTTGTATCATTGGCACCGGCGGCTTTGGAAGAGAGGTATTGTGTTGCGTAATTGATATTATTGGTCATACAGATCGCAATATCAATGAATTTGTAAGTTTTATGGTTTCCGATCAATACTTCAAAGAATCTGAGATCATGGGCGTGGGAGTAATAAAACAATCGCAATTCGATCCTGAAAAATATGAAACAGTTGTTGCAATTGGAGAGCCTGATTCCAGAAAAAAGATGGTAGAAAGCCTTCCGCTAAATACTGCTTTTGCAAAACTTATTCATCCTTCCGCAACAGTTTCGGCATGGGTGAAAATTGGGGAAGGAAGTATTATAACTGCAGGATGTATTTTAACCAGCAATATTAAATTAGGAAATCACACACATCTAAATTTGCATACAACCATCGGACATGATTGTATTATAGGAGATTATTTTACAACTGCACCGGGTGCAAATGTGAGTGGCAGTTGTAATTTTGGAAATAATATCTACCTTGGTACGGGCTCTGCAATAAAACAAAATATTCATATTTGTAGTGATGTAACAATTGGCATGGGAGCAATTGTAGTAAAAAATATAACAGAAGCAGGAACCTATGTTGGTAGCCCGGCAATAAAAGTAAACAGAGATAATTAGCAATTTTTTAGAATATTAGTAATTCTGAAATTTTTATAATACATTTAGTAAAACAAGTGATGCAAAATAAAAGAATATTTTTATCCCCGCCTCACATGTCGGGAAAAGAGGTCGAATTTGTGCAAAAGGCATTTGAAAGTAACTGGATTGCACCGCTTGGGCCATACGTTGAAGAATTTGAAAATAAGATCGCAAAATATATACATGTAAATTCCTGTGCTGTTTTAAATTCCGGCACCTCTGCAATTCATCTCGCTTTAATATTATCAGAAGTGGGAGAAGGGGATTTTGTAGTTTGTCCATCATTTACATTTTCCGCAACTGCAAATCCAATTTTATATCAAAAAGCTGTACCGGTATTTATTGACAGCGAAAAAGAAACCTGGAATATGGATCCCGATCTTTTGTTGAAAGCTGTTCTGGAATGCATTAAAAAAGGTAAAAAACCAAAAGCTATCATAGTTGTACATCTTTATGGAATGCCTGCAAAAATAAATGCCATTAAAAAAATTGCGGATGATTTTGAAATTCCATTAATTGAAGATGCCGCGGAATCATTAGGATCTACCTATCAAGACAAACAAACCGGGTCATTCGGAAAATTCGGAATATTATCATTTAACGGAAATAAAATTATTACTTCATCAGGAGGAGGCGCCTTGGTTTGCAATGAAACGGCACTTATAGAAAAAGCTAAATTTTTCGCTACCCAATCCAGAGATAAAGCACCACACTACGAACATTCAGAGATCGGTTACAATTACAGAATGAGTAATATTTGTGCCGCCATTGGATCGGCACAGTTAGATCTTATTGACGAAAGAGTAAAACAACGAAGAGCTATCTATGATTTTTATAAAAATAATTTATCCGATATAACAGATATTACTTTTACCCCGGAGCCGATTGAAAATCATTCAAACAGATGGCTCACTACAATATTACTTTCCAATCCGGAATTAGCGGTAAAGATCAGATTAGATCTTGAAAATCATCAGATCGAATCTCGTCCACTTTGGAAACCACTGCATCTGCAACCCGTATTTAAAAATTTTCCTTCCTTTCTAAATGGAAACAGTGCCAATTTCTTTCAACATGGCCTTTGTTTACCTTCCGGTTCTGCCTTAACGCAAACAGAACTATCGCAAATCTGCACCCTAATCAGGTCTCATTTTTCGGTCTAAGTCCACTCTCCTTACATTTTCTTCAATTTTCGTCATATTTACGTAAATTTGTGACAGTTTCACATAAACTGCTAAATAACCGACATGTTAAGACACACATTAGTGTTTAAGCTATTTGCAGGGTATTCTATTTAATATATCGAATATAAATAGCACTTATGACTGATAGATTGAGCAATTATATCAATAAAAAATTCGGCTCCCGGATTTTATCCAAATGGATAGTTCTGGGATTCGATGTCGTTATTACGATAGTTGCGTATATGCTTTCTTATATTCTGCGATTTAATTTCAATATTAATTCCATTTCATTTTCCGACTTTATTAATCATACTTTAGTAACAACTATTATTTTTACCATATGTTATCTGATTTTTAAAACATATGATGGCATTATTCGACACAGTGGAATTGCAGATGCAATTCGATTAATAAAAGCGGGAATTGCAGCAATTATTATTTGTTTAACTACAGCAGTAATAGCAAGAAATTCAGACTTTGATTTTGCTTTATTATCCACTTCTATCGCGATCATTCATGTTACTTCTACCATTTCCATTTTGGTTTTCAGCAGATATGTGATCAGAGTATTGTTTTTTCAATCCGGCAAAAATAATATCAAACCGATATCAGTTGTAATTTATGGTGCAGGCAGAAGAGGAACCAACGTATTAAATGCCTTGCGCAACGACAATAGCAAAAATTATCATATTGCAGGGTTTTTAGATGACAATGAAACGAAGGTAAATAAAACACTCGAAGGAGTAAAAATTTATCGTTCGTCAAAATTTGCTGAACTGATTCGCAGGCATCATATCCAGGAACTTATTATAGGAATTCACTTATTGGATAACAATAAAAAGAATTCCATGGTGGAACTTTGTTTGGAACATGGCATACATGTAAAATATGTGCCGCCGGTTGAAGACTGGATAAACGGAAAATTAGATCTGCAACAGCTGAGGAATTTAAATATTGAAGATCTTTTAATGAGAGAGCCGATTTCCATAGAAAATGAACAGGTAAAAAAAGAAATTTCGAATAAGGTAATATTAATTACCGGTGCTGCGGGTTCTATCGGAAGTGAACTTGTAAAACAACTTATTTCCTTTAAACCTAAAAAGATCGTGCTTTTGGATCAGGCAGAAAGTGCACTGTATGATCTGCGAATGGAATTATTTTTTCGTATGCAAAACTTACCGGACATCCATCTGGAGTTTTTGGTTTGTGACATTACAAATCGCAAAAGAATTACACAGATCTTTAAAACCTATATACCAGAGATTGTATTTCATGCTGCGGCATATAAACATGTTCCATTGATGGAATTAAATCCACTGGAATCGGTACACATTAATTTATTCGGATCAAAAATTCTGATAGATCTTTCCTCTGATTTTAATGTGATGAAATTTATCATGATTTCAACAGATAAAGCAGTGAACCCTACAAATGTAATGGGTGCAACTAAACGCGCCGCGGAAATTTATTTGCAGGAGAAAGCGATGGATGAAAATAACCGAACAATTTTTATAACCACACGTTTTGGAAATGTATTGGGATCAAATGGGTCGGTAGTGAATTATTTTACAAAACAAATAGAATCCGGAGGGCCATTAACAATTACGCATCCTGATGTAACAAGATATTTTATGACCATTTCTGAAGCATGTAAATTAGTTTTGGAAGCCGCAACAATGGGTAAAACGAGTGAGATTTATTTATTTGACATGGGTGCTCCCATAAAAATATTCGACCTTGCCACAAAGATGGTTTTGTTAAGTGGATTAAAACCCGAAAAGGATATTAAATTTATTTATATCGGATTGAGACCAGGCGAAAAATTGCACGAAGAATTATTAAATAATGATGAAAATACCCTTCCAACACATCACCATAAAATTAAAATTGCCCTTACTGCTCAAAAAGATTCTTATGTGATCCGGCAGATTTTGGAACAACTTTGGGCGGCACTACAAGAAGGAGATTCAGATAAAGTTGTTGCCGGATTGAAAGAAATGATACCGGAATACATCAGTCAAAACTCAAAATACGTATTGTTTGATAAATAATGTGACATGCAAGAGGTAAGCATCCCGGCACATTTTTTTGGATTTCGGGCAATAATTCCCTCCCAAAAACCTATATTTGCAAAGTAAACCTTATTAAGAGGCCTCAACAGAATGAATAAACCCCAAAAGAGATTTTTTTTTACAAATATGCTTAAATACAACAGAATGAAACCACTGTTGGTGCTGTTAATTCTTTTACCTTTCCTACAATCATGCGGGCTACTTTATCCTAACAGAATTCTGAAGACAGACAAAGATTACGTATTTCAATCATTTTTAGACAGCATTCCACAAGATTTTATTATTGAGCAAGGAGATCAGATCGAAGTGTATGTTTATCCTAAAAAAGGATATATTCTGATCGAACCGCAGATCAGTACAAGTCTGCAAAATAATCCAGCGCAATCCATTCCCTCTTTTATTACATATTTGGTTGATTATAGAGGAGAATCAAATTTGCCAATAGTTGGACTAGTAAAATTAAGCGGATTAACGGAACGCGAAGCGGAAGAAAAATTAGTGGAATTATATACTCCTTTTTACATTGATCCATTTGTTAATGTCAATATTACCAATAAATCGCTAACTGTTTACAGAGGGAGTGCTGAGGCGCGAGAAGTTATAATGATGCGGCCGGATATCACTGTATTGGAGGCGATCGGACTATCAGGTGGTATGCCTGTAAATGCAAAGTCAAAAAAAGTGCGTGTGCTTCGAAATTACAAGGGCGAAAATATGATAGAAGCACTGGATCTTTCCGATCTTTCTGATCTACCAAAGGCACAATCCTATATTTTACCAAATGATGTTATTTATATAGAACCGGGCATTAACGCCGAATTCTTCAGCGAAATTTCTCCTATCGTTACAACTGCATCAAGTCTAATTGTGATTTATGCTTTTTTTATCAATTTGAATAGTAAGTAAACCGGAATGGAAAAAGGAATCAATAATGATACTAATCATAAATTTGATGCACCTGATGATCAGGTTTTTAACTGGAGATTATTTTTTACTATAGTTTGGATAAGCAGATTGTGGATCATCTTATATTTTGTTATTATTTTAACAATAGGCTATTTGGTCGGACGATACTCAACCCCGGTTTATGAATCTCAGGCAGACCTTCAGTTTAAAAATAAATCGCAAGATAATTCCATCGATTTAGGAATACTAGTTACCAGGCCAAATTCCGAAAGGCTGAATGAAGAAATGACCATTCTTTCTTCTAAATTATATAAGATGGAAGCGCTTCAAAAACTTTCCTTGGAGATTTCCTATTTTTTGAGAGAACGTGTGAAGGTAGGGGATATTTACACTGAATCACCCTATACAGTTGATATAGAAATATTGGATTCTGCAATTATAGAAGCAAAGATAGCATTCAAATTCATAAACGAAAAAGAATATAATTTAAAATACGCATACGAAGGAAAAACACATAATTATAATTTCGTATTCGGTAAAAATTATAACACTCCGGCATTTAATATTAACGCTACAAATGTTGAAATAAATAAAGGGAACAGAGATAAAGACCTCTTTTTTGTAATTAATGATATTAAAAAAGAGGCTGAAGAAATCAGTGGAGAGATTAAAATCAATGCCGATAATCTAGCGGGAGGAAAGATCGAGATTAATTATCAAAATACCAACAGTAAAAAAACCACCGATGTTGTAAATATAGTAGCAATCCAAATTGTGGAGATGAGTCTTGAACGCAAGGCCCAAAGTGCCGAAATGGTCATCGTTTTTATCAAAAAACAAATTGATTCTCTGGAAAAACAACTGCGCGATCAGGAAAACATTCTTAAAAATTTCAAAAAAAGCAATCAGATCATTAATCCCGAAATTACGGAAACAAGCATTGTTGATAAATTAAATACTATTGATCAGTCCATTTTTGAGGTACTTCTGGAAGAAAAAAGTTTAAACTGGTTAAAAGAATTTACCAATAATAAAAATAACGATCTGAATGCAATTGCAAATTATTTTGGCGATTTGAGATATAGCGATTTTTCACCTTATTTAAATTCCCTGGTGATACTTGAAAAAGAACGTGAAAATTTAGGGTTGAGTGTGCCGACAACCGACCCGCGCATGGTATCGCTTATGCATCAGATTGAGGTAGTAAAACAAAACTTTAAAAATGCGATCGTAAATGCAGAGAAGAAACTCCAGGTACGTAAGGATTATTTAAATTCCGAACAAAATAAATACGAAGCGGAATTTCTTGCACTTCCCGAAAAACAATCGGAGTATGACCGGCTGACTAAATTAAATGAATTAAAAGAAAAATATTACCTGTTATTGTTGGAAAAACAATCGGAATATGAAATTACACTTGCAGGCATGACAAGTGACTATACCATACTTGATCATGCGGAGGTCGGCAATCAGATAAGTCCCGAAAAAACAAAAATTTTAATTTTGTGTTTATTGATCGCAATAGGTGTAAGTTTTGCGCATGTATATGTTAAATTTTTATTACACAGCACAATTCTCGGATTACCCGATGTAGAAAAAGCAACAAATGTTCCCATTCTCGGTTTACTTCCGAAATATTCGAATGGGAAATCTGAAGTGCCTCAAGTTGTAGTTTCCGAAAATCCAAAATCACATATTGCAGAATCGTTCCGTACGATCAGGAGTAATATGCAATATTTTTCTGCCAAAACTAAAAAAAGCACTTCTATTGCAGTTACCTCAACAGTGAGCGGAGAAGGAAAAACATTTTTTTCCATTAACCTTGCAAACCTGCTTGCCGCAACCGGAAAAAAAGTAATATTAGTTGAATTCGATCTTCGTAAGCCAAAAATTAATAAATCACTCGGATTAAATAAAGAAAAGGGTGTAAGTACGGTTCTAATACAAAAAACAACAATAGCAGAAAGTATTCAGTATTCTGAAAAATGTGGTTGTGATGTTCTCGTTTCCGGACCTGTTCCTCCAAATCCCGCAGAATTATTAATATCAGCAGCAGCTGATGACCTTTTAGAATATTTAACTCAACATTATGATTACATTATAATTGACAATCCACCTATTGGGATAGTTTCCGATTCTATACCACTACTTTCGAAGGTAGATCTCACTATCTATCTGGTAAGAGTAAATTATTCGAAACGTTCTTTTATTGAGAACATTAATAGACTTGCTTTTAATCAGCAATTAAATAATATGGCAATTGTTGTAAATGATGCAAATGCAAGCGGAACAGGGTATGGTTATGGATATGGTTATGGAGTAGATAATAAATATTCTCAATACGAAGATTATTATTCAGATAGTCCAAGAAAAAGACCTTTATTTAAAAGATTATTTAATTTTAAAATAAATTAAAATTTAATCTTAACGATTTGTCCGATAAAAGGTAAAGTTTTCGTTTTCAAATATTTTAGTAAATAGACCGGAATTTTGTTCTATATATTCTTTAGGAAAACTACTGTAATCCTGTTCGCTGAGTAAAATATATTTTACTTCGTTTGCATTAATATTGTTTTCGAGTCTTTCGGAATATGCTCCATCCGGAAATGAAGTAGTTTTCTTTTCCGTTAATAATGTGATTGCCCTGGCGCGCTGACACATCACTAATTCTTCCTGATTAACAATTGTTACAATAAATTTAATCATCTCCTGTGCTTCCGCATCACTAATTCTGTTATTTTGATATTTAGGGATCATACTTACATAAAATCTAATGTAAATCGTGGTTATTCCTACCATAAGCAATAACGACACCATTCTCATTAAATTTAAACTTTTAATTTGGGTTATTCCTGTTATAATGAAGTATAGATAGAGCGGAATTAAAGGAATGAGGTAACGCAGGATCTGATATCCCGGAAAAATAATGACAGTTAAAACATATAAAATGCCAAAGATCAGATAGAGGGAAATTTGTTTACTTTTTATTAATCCGATCAAGGCAAATAAACCCAGAATACACGATATGGAGAGATTAAAAAATATCCAGAAATTCCAACTTGTGCTGTCATCTCCTGTGTTGGTAATGTAAGCGAGAGATCTCAGGTTATCCATTAATCGTCTCCCTATATCCACCATTGCATTCGCAATAGGTTTATCTGCATAACCATCTATTAACATTGTAATATAATTTATATCATTAGGAATCAGGAAAGATTGCAAAACAATTAAAAAAGCAGTAAATCCAAAAACCATAATAGCAGGTTTCCATTTAAATTGTTTTTTATAGAGATTAAATAATACCTAGGCCGGAAAAAGTATAAGCCCTGTAGGGCGAAATACATAATTAATAAAAATGAGCAGAGCAAAAGTGCAGGAAGTTTTCCAATCTATAATATTCTTTTTTTTCTCCAGGAAAACGATCGTTAATAAAATAAACACAGCAGCAGGGAAATCTCCTATTATATTATCTCTCAAAACCCAAAGTCCTGTACTAAAACCGATTAACACTGCAGTAGCAAATGCTGTTCTATCGGAATAATATTTTCTCAAATAAATGAAGGTATATGCTACAAATAAAATATAAAAAATGAGGATCACTGTTTTCATTGCAAAAAAATTTACTCCGAAAAGTGCATAAACAGGAGCGAGTAGAACAGGCAAACCCGGGGGGGGAAGCTTGCAGGCGAATAGGTGAAGGCATCCGGATTATATTGAAAACCGGTATCGTTATAATCATGTCCCTCTACAACATTTTTGGAGTTTAGTATATACAAAGCATAATCATTGCTCCAACCCTGAGCAGGTAAAAAAGTACACATGGAAAAAATAAAAAGTTGCCCAAGAATAAAATGAAAATTAGGCGAGGGATTTTTTTTTGTGGAAGCGTATTCATGCAAACGGGTTTACATGGCAAATATACAAAACCAAAGAAAATGAAATAAACTGACCAATTTGCCTGTTTTGATACATTTCAATCCGATTAATCCTTGAGCGCCAGTTCCTCCTTCAAAAATACTCCGGTGTAACTGCTTTTATTTTTTACAATTTCTTCCGGAGTTCCTTCTACCAGAATGTTTCCACCTCCAGCCCCACCTTCGGGACCCAGATCAATAATATGATCGGCAAGTTTAATTACATCCATATTATGTTCAATTATTAAAACTGTATTTCCTTTATTTACCAGATCATTAATTACATTCATCAATACTCTGATATCCTCAAAATGTAAACCTGTAGTGGGTTCATCTAAAATATAAAACGTATTGCCTGTATCTTTTCTGGATAATTCTTCTGCGAGTTTTACGCGTTGTGCTTCTCCCCCACTTAACGTTGTTGATGATTGACCTAGTTTTATATATCCCAGTCCAACTTCCTGCAAGGTTTTAATTTTCTTGAAAATACGCGGGTGATTTTCAAAAAATTCGACTGCATGATCCACTGTCATCTCTAATACATCAGCAATATTCTTTCCTTTAAAATATATTTCCAGCGTTTCTCTGTTATATCTTTTTCCTCTGCATTTTTCGCACTCCACATAAACGTCAGGTAAAAAATTCATTTCAATAACTTTCATACCGCCACCTTCACAAACATCACATCTTCCGCCTTTTACATTAAAAGAAAATCTGCCTGCTTTATAACCGCGAATTTTTGCTTCCGGAATCAAAGCATATAAATTTCTGATCTCTGAAAAAATATCGATATAGGTAACAGGATTTGATCGCGGAGTTCTTCCAATTGGCGATTGATCAATTTCAATTACTTTATCAATATGTTTCAGCCCATCAATTTTGCTGTATGATAGCGGTTTTTTAAGTGAGTTATAATAATGTTGCTGCATAATTGGAAATAATGTAGCATTTATCAAACTTGACTTTCCGCTTCCACTTACTCCTGTTACACAAATTAAGGTGCCCAGAGGAAATTTTACATTTACATTTTTTAGATTGTGACCGGTTGCACCTTGTAAACTTATTTCCTTTCCATTTCCTTTTCTCCGCACCTTAAGATATTCTATATTTCTTTCCCCCCTTAAATATTCTGCGGTAAGTGTATCCGCTTTAGCAAAATCTTCCGGGTTTCCTTCTCCAACCAATTTTCCTCCGTGAATTCCCGCACCGGGACCAAGATCAATAACATAATCGGCGTGCATCATCATATCTTTATCATGCTCCACTACCAAAACAGTATTACCACTGTCGCGCAATTCTTTTAATGCTTCAATTAATTTATTATTATCCCTTTGATGTAACCCGATGGATGGTTCATCTAAAATATAAGTTATACCAACTAATTGTGAACCGATTTGAGTAGCAAGACGAATGCGTTGCGATTCACCGCCGCTTAAAGTTCTGGTTGGCCTGTCGAGCGACAAATAATCCAACCCTACATTTTTAATAAATCCGATTCTTGATCTAATCTCTTTTAAAAGATCCTTTGCAATTAATTTTTGTCTTGCCGACATTCCTGTCTCCACATTGTCGAACCATATTTGCAGATCCTTAATATCCATTTGGGATAATTCAGAAATATTTTTGCCATCCACCTTAAAATATAGTGCTTCCTTCTTTAATCTGGTACCATTACATTCATCGCAGGTTGCCTTAACCATAAAATCTTCGGCCCATCTGCGCATATTCTCAGAAATAGAATCAGAAAAACAACGTTTTATTAATTTTGTAAGTCCTCCGAATTCCAGTGTGTACCATCTGTCGGCATCCCCTAAAAAAATAGTATCATCATCAGGCAATTCCGCATCACCCTCACTCCCGAATAAAATTGCATTTAATCCCTTTTTAGGAATATCTTTTAGAGGAGTGGATAAGGAGAATTTATATTTTGCACCAATGGATTTTATTTGTTTGAATAAAATATTTTCTCTGAACTCACCAAGCGCTACTATTCCACCGTTGTTAATAGTTTTTGATGGATCGGGAATAAGTGTTTCTAAACTCACTTCATATACAACACCCAACCCTTTACATTTAGTACACGCACCATAAGGAGAATTAAAAGAAAATGCATTTGGGGAAGGTTCCTCATAACTGATTCCGGAAACAAGGCACATCAATTTTTTAGAGTAATTAAATATTTCGTTGGTATCGGAATTCATTACCATAATAAAACTCTTGCCCGACTTTAGTGCCTGTGCAACACTTTGTTTAATTCTGATATGATCATCCTCATCCACCTTAAATCTGTCGATCACAATTTCAATATTGTGTATTTTATATCTGTCGACCTGCATTTTTGGTAAAAGATCTTTTATTTCACCATCGATGCGTACTTTTAAATATCCCTGTTTGCGAATTTGTTCAAATAATTCGCGATAATGTCCTTTTCTTCCTCTCACTAATGGGGCCAGCAATACAATTCTTTTCCCATTAAATTTCTTAATAATACTTTCTACAATTTGTTCTTCTGTAAAACGCACCATTTTATCGCCTGTCACATAACTGTATGCATCAGAAGCACGGGCATATAATAATCGCAAAAAATCGTATATCTCTGTAATAGTTCCAACAGTGGATCTCGGATTTTTATTTGTTGTTTTTTGTTCGATAGAAATTACCGGAGAAAGACCTGTAATATTATCTACATCAGGACGTTCAATGGCGCCAAAAAACTGACGAGCATAAGCAGAAAAACTTTCCATGTACCTTCGTTGACCTTCTGCATAAATAGTATCAAACGCAAGAGAACTTTTTCCGCTTCCACTCACCCCTGTAATTACAACGAGACTGTTGCGCGGGATGGAAACATTTATATTTTTAAGATTGTGCACTCTGGCGCCCACCACTTCCAGGTAGGGAATATTTTTTTCACTAATGGCAGGTAAAAAATCTTTTGTAGGTATAGTATCTTTTTTTACGTTTTTCACTCTTCAGGCACCCGAAATTTGGTGCAAAGGTACGGATTTCAAAAGGGAAAAAATAACAATGTGCAGATATTACTCCTCTTCTTAACCAAACTTTAATGCATTGAACAAGTGGGGATGTTTTAGGAGATAACCGCAATACATTTCAATTCAATTGCAATAGCCGTGGGTAAAGAGGTAATACCTACGGTTGTTCTGCAGGGCTGATTATCCTTGAAATATTCCGCATATATCCTGTTGTAGGTAGCGAAATCCCTTTTTATATCGGTAAGAAAAACGGTTACATCCACAATGTCGTTCCAATTAGCACCGGAAGCTTCCAATACCGTTTTCACATTCGCAAATACCGAATGACACTGTGCTTCAAAATCAAATTTTAAAAAATTTCCGTTTTTATCAAATTCTAGTCCGGGAATGTTGTTAGAGCCGGCTTCCCTGGGTCCAATTCCCGATAAGAACAATAAATTTCCAACCTTGCGGGCATGTGGGTATAAACCAACAGGTTCGGGGGCTTTAGTGGTATTGATAATATTATCGCTCATGCCCCAAATATACTTTCAAATTTCAAATTGGAGGGTAGAAAAACGGAGGTGTTAAAATTTTTATATACTATCCTCCGTTATTAAGCCCTGAGAAGTTATAGATTTTGTTTTCAATCTGAATCTATTATAAAACCTAAAACCAATCAAAATGAAACGTTTTACACTTTTACTTCTTACTTGTTCGGTATTTTTATTTTCTCAATGCGACAACAACACAACAGAATCACCTACCACTGGTACATCAACCACTCTTGAAAAATTTGCCGATGACACTCCTGCAGATCTGATTGCTTTAGCAGATGATACAAAGGATGGAGATGCAAATACCACCGCAACCATTAATGGTAAAAAAAAGGACAGAACTGCTCTGGACAATGATCTGAAAAAGGCGATTGACGATGAAATTGAACGCCAATTAAAGATCAACCCGGATTTGCCTTCCATGAATACTGTGGAGAATGCCGTTAGTAAACTGACAATAGAATTATTTATGGATCTTTCGAAGGCTACCGGTGGAGAAACATTTTTAATACAAAATGCAAGTTATGTTGTGGAAGCTATAAGCGAAATCATACGCAATTACATGAGCAATGAAACTGATCTGGTTTTTGTTATTGATAAAACAGGAAGTATGCGCGATGATATTGATGAAATTAAAAAAAGTGTAAATAAAATTATTAAAGCAATTGAGGAATATGACAATACACGGATAGGATTTACATTTTATGGAGATAAAAATTCGGATGGCAATAAATGGTTCAACAAATATGAATTAACCAACGACTTTGAAAAAGCAAAAAATGCAATTAAAAATATTACAACGGTTGGTGGAGGTGATGAGCCTGAGAGTGTGAATGATGGCCTAGCTAAAACAATTCAAGAGATGAATTGGGGTGAAGGAAGAAGACGTGTTATATTACTGCTGGGTGATGCACCAAGTATTAAACCGCCATTTTCAGATTATGTTCTTGAAGATATTATTGCTATGGCAAAAGAAGAAAATGTTGTTATGAATTTCTATCCTGTAGTGATCGGAATGAAAGGGAGTTTAGAAGGCATTTTAAAGGCAAAAGAAATCGTTGCTGAGCCTAAACCCATCATCACTTCGCTGGGACCCAATCCGGCTACAAATTACACTTTGGTTAAAACTGGAGAAATTGCAGCTTACACCAGTGAAGTATTTGATATAAATGGAAAATTATTATACACTAAAAATTTTCACGATGATAATATTTCCATCATGACTGATCAATTTCCGAGCGGTGTATATATTGTAAGAATTTTAAATAATACGAATAGCACAGTTGATACAAAAAAATTTGTTGTTAAAAGGTGATCGTATATTTTTTTAGATTTAAATAAATAAAAAAGGGAGTGCAATAATTGCACTCCCTTTTTTATTTTATATATTGTTTTTATTTCACCCTTAATTTTTGACCCGGTCTTAATATCTTTTTGGATGAAATTCCATTGAGTTTACACAATTTACTTACCGTAGTTTTATTGCGGGAAGCAATTTTACCTAAGGTATCCCCTTTTTTAACGGTATAATATTTTTTTCCTGTAGTTGTTGTAGTTGATGCTGTTGTAGTTGGTTTAAAGTGATCTTTCTTTAAATAAAACACTTCAGAGGTAAGTACACTATTTTTAAAGTCAACCAAATATTTAGGATTTATTGCTGCACCGCGATAACGAATCTCATAATGCAAATGCGGTCCGGTACTTCTTCCTGTGCTTCCACCCAAACCAACTTTATCGCCGGCTTCAAGGGTATCGCCTTCCATTACAAGAATTTTCGATAAGTGACCATAATAAGTTTCCAATCCATTAAAATGTTTTACAACAACAAGATTTCCATAACCGGAAACATAATCTGATCGTTTTACAATACCGTCGAATGCATTAAAAACATTATCTCCGGTTTCGAGATCGAGATCGATACCGGAATGGAAACGACTATGGCGCCATCCGAAATCTGAATTTATTTTGCTTACTTCTAAAGGGAAAGTAAAACAATTGCTTCTAGGACTAACCAGAAAAACCTGAATACTGTCGATCATTTTTGCAGGGTCGAAAATTTCACTTGCATTGAGTTCGTTCGTAGCGAATAGTTCCTCATACGATTCAAAATCTTCTGCATCCTGAGGAGAAGTATAATCCAATCCACCGATATTCTCATTTTCCGCATTTTCTCCAAGCCGGATGTTTTCTCCTAAAATTGCTAACTCCTCACTAATAGGAAGTTGCTGAATTTCAGGTTCAGGCCTATGTTTACGCGTGATGGTATTTTGGGTATAATCGTTATTGAGCCTGGATGGCGCAGCCACCTCTTCCGTGTTATTGAGGTAAAAATCCTCAATAAACTGGGGTTCATACACAACAATTGTGGTATTTGCATTTTCACTTTTAATAGATGCTGTATACATTCCACAGGAACTTATCAGCATAGTAACCGCTATTCCGGTAATTAATAATAGTGTGGGGGTTTGCTTGTTGTTTTTTAATAAAGTCACTTTCCTCCGTTTTAAAGTTTTATACAAATATTTTTTGGTTCGGTAAAGAAACGCATAGCTTCTAAACCTCCTTCGCGACCCACTCCGGAGTTCTTCACGCCCCCGAATGGTGTCCTTAGATCTCGCTCAAGCCAGCAGTTGATCCAGACAATTCCTGCCTCAATCTGTTCTGCCATGGTATGTGCACGACCCAAATGATTGGTCCAAATAACGGCTGCCAACCCATATTCACTATTATTTGCCAAATTTATGGCTTCATTATCGGTATTAAAAGGTTGGATACTCACAACCGGACCAAAAATTTCTTCCTGTATTGTCCTGCATTGTGGACTTAACCCCTCAATTACCGTTGGCTGAATAAACCAGCCATTTTTAAATTCCCCCTCTAAATGAACCGCTTCACCACCACATAAAATGGTTCCACCTTCTTTTTTAGCTAAGTCGATATACGACAGTATTTTATTGTAATGTGTTTCTGAAACTACTGCTCCAATTGTTGTTTCCGCCGATCGGGGGTCACCGACCTTCATTTGTTTAGTTTTTTCTACAAAGTCTTTTTTAAACCTTTCGAAAATACTTTGCTCAACATAAATTCTGCTTCCACACAAACAAATTTGCCCCTGATTTGTAAACGAACTACGCAGTGTGGTTGCGAGCATGTGGTTGTAATCGCAATCTGCAAATATAACAACGGGGTTCTTTCCGCCCAACTCCAGCGACAACTTTTTAAACATTGGCGCTGCAACTGATGCAATTTCCTTACCTGCCCTTGTACTACCTGTGAAGGAAATTGCTTTAATTGCGGGGTGTTTTACTATTGCTGCGCCTGTTTTTGGGCCTGTTCCATGGATAATATTCAGCACACCGGCAGGTAATCCTGCTTCTATGCAAATTTCCGCTAATAATGTTGCTGTATGGGGTGTAATTTCTGATGGTTTTCCTATTACACAGTTTCCGGCAGCCAAAGCCGGTGCTATTTTCCATGTAAAAAGGTAAAGTGGAAGATTCCAGGGAGAGATACATCCTACAACGCCAATTGGGTTGCGCAAAGTATAATTTATAAATTTTCCTTTTTGATTATGGCTTTCGGAGCTGAATTGCAACACTGAGGCAGCAAAAAACTCAAAATTATCGCGGGCTCTACTAATATCCATGCGTTTTGCCAAAGCCAGCGGTTTACCGGAATCCAAAGATTCGGCCTCTGCTAAAAGGTCAAATTTTTCGTCGATGATTTGTGCAATCCGATAAAGAATTCTGCTTCGCAATGAAACTTCGAGGGTCGACCACTCGTATAACGCTTTTTGGGCTGCCGTTACTGCAAGTTCAACGTCTCTTTCGTCAGAATCAGGAATTTTTGAATATACGGAACCTGTTGCCGGATTGTAGTTATCCAGATAATTGTCGCTTACAGGTGGCTGAAGCTTTCCTCCAATGTAATTTGATAATATGAGCAAACCGTGTACGTAAAGGTTGGTAATTGGTTAAGGCGCTAAGATAAGTATTAGTAAGGTAAAACCTAAATGTGTTTGGAGGCTTAAGGAAAATTTAGAACAGGAAAAATTGTATGAAACAATATTAAGCGGGTCAAATT
>CAZXBG010000004.1:0-22970 GCA_964638865.1 uncultured Chitinophagales bacterium
GGGAGTAAATGTATTTCCAAATAATTATCTGCATGTGAAAGTTTTTGTTTTTTCCATGTGAAGACACTGCTGGGGCATTGCAGGGTGAGACGCTGCCGATTCTAATACAACCTAAAAAAAATCCCGCCATTTGGCGGGACCCACATCAAAATGAATAAAGCGATCACTATTTTATTAAGGTAATCTGCTTTACTGTTGCTGCGCTATGAGAAATAAATCTTAATAGATATTCGCCGGAATTCAGGTGAGAAATATTAATTTCATTTGACGTTCCATTTAGAATATCTGAGGTTAATTTTTGTCCAAGTGCATTATAAATTTCTACATTCAGATCTTGATATAATTCTGATGTTTCAATATAAATAACACCTGTGGTTAAAGTTGGAAATACATTAATATTCAAAAGATTTTCTGCATTAACAATTCCGGTTTGTGATACTTCAATTGTTTTGCAGCTTTGATCATCACCGTATTTATTTTCTGCATTAAGACAAACCAGGAAACTTCCGGTTATAGTATAAACATGAAGAGGTTCAAATTGTGAAGAGGTAGAGCCATCACCAAAATCCCAATGATAGGTATCGGCGTCAACACTTAAGTTATTAAAGGTAAATGCATTGGAAACTGAAGTATAATCATATTCGGCAGTAGGATCGTAAGGTTCAAATCTGCTGTAATCAAATGCGCGATATAATATATCATTGTCGACGGTAATTGCATCGGGAGCTGTTGTTTCTGTAGAGGTTTCTGGGTCTTGATCCTGTTGCCATAAAACATGAATTTTATTACTGATGGTACTCCAATAAACAGTAGGATTTATATTTTCAAAATTTTGTTGTGCAACATAAGTTAAATTAATTGGTGGCGACCAACTCAATCCTCCGTCGGTTGAATAAAATCCAAACAGATCTCTGAATGATTGTGCTTCTGAAACAGTTGGATCATCAAAATAATCGGTGTATTCTAACGGATGTGTATATACTACATAAATATATCCTGTTACCGGATCAACGGCGGCAGATGCCTGTGATGTAAATCCACAACCATAATTAGGAAGGTCTGCACCAATACCTAAAAATGGATCACCGTCTTCATCCCAATCTACTAAAGTAAAATCAAAATATTGAACAATATCGGCACCAAAAGATTCATTCCAACACCATAATCCTGTAACACCCGGAAAATAACTCCAACCATCATCATCAGGTGTAACATCTAATATACGCGTTGCACCTGTCCATACGTGCATCATTCCACTATTATCAATTGCCAATGCATATTTCTATCTTGTGAAGTAATTATATCTGCAATTCCATCGGCATCGATATCAGAAATTGTATTGCCATTAAAATTAGGCATTGGCCATTCTATTAAACGTGTTCTTGTCCATGAACCGATATCTCCATTTGAAGTTGATTTCCAAACTGCGAGGTCATTAATATTTTCTCCTGCGGCAATATATACATTTGATCCAATTGCGCGAATGGAATAACATTCGGAACCGATTATACTATATCCGTTTAAAGTATCAATTCCGGGTAATCGAAAATGTGTAATATCCCATGTTGCACCACCATCTGATGAACGATAATATAACATATAATCATTTTCATTTGCAGCATCATCGTTTGCGGCTAATAAATGAATATAATTAGAACCTTCCGCACATGCTGCACGTGGACATGTTCCATGCAACAATAATGAATTTGCATCTTCTGTCCAATTTGCAGATCCAATAGCATCATTTTTAAATATTGCAAGATTATTAATTTCTTCGTGTGCAAGATACATTTCATGATCATCAACATTAATCATTGCAGGAAATCCTGTTCTGTAAGCTTCAATACGTGTATCAGGAATTGCACCCCAGATGGCCCCATCATAACTATTAAAAAACGTTCCGCGATCGGGTCTTGCAGTTGTGGTGCTTGTAGAACCTGTCCATACAGCAGAAACAGTATTATCCGGATATACTAGTAATCTGTTTGGTGCCGATGCATTTGTAACGAGGTCGTAGGAAGATTAACCAACATAATCTCCGGCAACTCTGGAGCCGTTTCCGTTTTTATAAAAACTTTGATCTTCCAAAGGAACACCATCCTGATCCTTTGAATATTGCATATAACTTTTATTGGATACAGCAATAGTATTTTTTTTTAACGGTTGTTGTTTGTCAGCAGTTGCGTTTTGTGCTATATCATGCTTAATGGTGGATATAACAAAGATAATGTAGACAATTTTTTTCATAGCCATAGTTTAATTTTTAAAACAATAGCGGAAAAGTATTTCTTCTTTTTACATTTAAAACCGGATTTATGTCATTTAAGATTTCCTTTGTGTTAATTAACAAAAAACCCCCGCAATGCGAGGGTTTTTTGTTAATTATTTTAAGTTAATATTATTTACCAACTGTAATTTGACGAGAAGTAAACGCACCATCTTGTGCAGATACTTTAACGATATAATTACCGGTAGCCAAAGTAGTAACATCAAAATTTACAGAACCTGTAAATGCAGAAGTTGCAATCACTTTTTCTCCTAAAGCATTATACATTTCAGCATATAAAGTGCCGAAATTTCCATTTACTGTAACTGTTACATTTGTAGTAGCAGGCGTAGGGAAAACAGATATTGCCTGATTTAATGCATAGTTAATTACTGCAATACCAGCGTCAACAGAAATTACTTTACAAGTATTGTCATCATCATATTTGTTAGAAGCAACTAAACAAACGTTGTAGTCACCAGTTGCAGCATAAACGTGTGAAGGATTTTTAGATGTTGAATTTCCACCATCACCGAAATCCCAATCATACGCATCAGCATCAACTGATAAATTTGTGAAGCTCAATAAACCACCATCAGCAGTATAATCATACTCAGCAGTAGGTGGATAAGGATTGAAACGTGCTTCATCAAAACAACGATATTGCATATCATTCATACCATAAGCATCCGCAGCAACTTGTCCAGCGTCCAAAGATGTACCGGGTTCCTGATCCTGCATCCAAATTGTATGAACGCAACCATCAACAACTCTATCGTAGCAATATGGAAATACACTTTCGTATTGTTCATGTGCAGTATAAGTCATATTTGTAGGTGCTGACCAGGAAAGGCCACCATCATCAGAATAAGTTCCGAAAACATCACGGAAAGACTGCGCTTCTTCAACCGTAGGATCGTCGAAATAGTCAGTATTTTCGATAGGATGAGTATACATCAGATATATTCTACCGGTAGCTTCATCAATGGAAGCATTGGGCATAGAAGTAAATGTAACTCCATCATACATACCAAGATCGGCGCCAATTCCTAAGAATGGATCACCATCTTCATCCCAGTCTATTAAAAGACCATCGATATACATTGGTGCACCTGCAACCATTGTAGAATTCCAGTACCATAAACCGGAAAGACTTGGGAAATAACTCCAACCTTCTGCTACATCATCATCAAATAACCAATAGTAACCAGACCAAATATGAAGAATACCTGCATCGTCTAATACCATTTCGTGGAAACCATCTGTAGTTTCAATTGTATCAGCAATACCATCGGCGTTAACATCTGAAGTTTGATCAAGATCACCTTGGTAGTTACATAAACCGGTTTCAATTATTGTTTCTAATGTCCAAGTTCCGGGATCTCCATTTGATGTAGAGGTTAAAAGAACAAGGTTAGTCCAGGAAGAACCGTAAAGAATATAAACAGTATTACCGTCGACAGCTATTTGGTAGCAGTCAGCCGATAATGAACCAAAACAAGTAGCTGCATCTAAAGGTAAAGTTGAATTCAATACAGTATAAGTAGCACCACCATCGTCAGATCTTGAGAAATTAATAGCAGTAGGTGTTCCGGTATTCGGACTTACCAAGTAGATATCGTCAGTTCCGCTTGGGCAATAAGCACGTGGCCAAAGACCTGCATGTTGTCCGGAAACCGGAAGAGTAGTCCAGTCAGTATTACCAATAGCTGAGTTTGCATTCATGTTAATTAAAACACCATCATGGGAAAGAACAACTTCATGATCCATTACGGTAATAATACTTCCAAATCCTGATCGAACAGGTTCCACTCTTCCAGTTGGAGCAGCGCCCCAGGTAGCTCCATCAAAATGATTGAAGAACATTCCTCTGTCGGCCCATGCTCCATCAGCAACGTTGGAACCTGTGAAAATAACAGAAATTGTTCCGTCATCATAAGCTCTAACACGATCCATTGCTGCAGAGTTAGTTTGCAGGTCATAACCTGTAGCTCCAACATTGGTTCCTGTGCGGGAACCTGATTTTGCATAAAAGGTTTCGCCATTAATTGGTGTTCCGGTAGCATCATCTTTTACTACGGGTTGATAAGGAACTGCTGTTGCAGTTTTGAATTTCTCCATCAAAGCAGCCTTGTCATGGGTTTTAGTCTGTATTGCAGACTGTGCAAACAAGCTTACGGACAGTAAACCTGTTGCAAATAATAGTATTAATTTTCTCATAGCATTAAAAATTTCGTTATTAAACAGTTTTTGTAAAGATATAAAGTTATAGTTAATTTATGTAAAATGGTTGAAAAATCGGTTAAATTTTAACTATTCGGAAAAAATGACAATTTCAATACCGTTTTTTGAATTTGGAAAGCCGGGAGAGACTTTTGAAAGTGCGCTCTAACATAATTGACTTCCCTCAACTGAAATATTTCAAAGGGTGTGAAGTTGGGATTGGGAACCAGAACCTTAAAATTTTCGGGTATTGAACCTTTTTTTTCGTGATGGATTGTTATTTCAAATTTTTTATCTAATCTGTTTAATCTGCCTTTCTGATTTTAGTATAAATATCGTCATTAAGGAAGGGATTGTTAGTTTGGGATCATTTAGCATCAAATAAGTGCACTAAAATTTATGCTGGAATTCAAAACCGGAACATCGATGCGTTTTATTTATGGATTTATTGAATACTCAAAAAAGTGATTCCTAAAGAATGAAAGTAAAAATCATTAAACCAACGCAGGAATTTTTGGGGAGATTGAGGGAATAAAAAAAGGAGACCAAAACTGATCTCCTTAATTTTTTTAAGCTACTAAATTTTACATAGCACCACCATTTCCGTTTACCGGAGGTGTTGCAGTTGTTTTAGCTTTTTTAGCACTGGCTTTTTTCTTTGCCGGAGCTTTACTTTTTTTCGTTGCTTTTTTACCAGCTTTCTTAGCAGCTTTTTTTGCTGCAGGACGACCGCGTTTACCAGCTTTTTTTGCAGCAGCTTTTTTAGGAGCTTTTTTTGCGGCAGCTTTTTTAGCTACTTTTTTAGGAGCGGCTTTTTTAGCAGTTGCTTTTTTAGCAGTAGCTTTTTTTGCAGTCTTCTTAACTGTTTTCTTAGCTACTTTTTTAGCAGCAGCTTTTTTGCCGGCAGGACGTCCACGTTTGCCAGCTGATTTTTTTGTTGATTTTGCCATTGGAAAAATATTTGGTTATTGCAAAATTATACATAAATTTATATTATCAAAAAAAAAATAAAAAATAATTGTTGATTTTCACATGTTTTGCACATTATAGTATACAAACTATTATCTAAATTATCCTTTTAAACGGTTTTATGTGATTTAAGTGGCGTTTTAAGTTCTTATTTATCTATTTTCAACTTCCTTATTTTCATTTTTTGACTTTCAATTGTGTATAAATATTTTCATTAGTGCTTTACAAAATTGTATTTATACATCAATGGAAAGGATAAAATGATATTTATCACCCTGAACAGCTCAAACTAATGCGGCCAATTTTTTACCTGTGAAGTGAATTTATCGAATGTCAAAATTACTATTCACACCTTATTCACAATTAATTTCTTAATCTCAATAAACTGTATTTTCAATTTCTCTGACATACGCAATATAGTCAGTTGATATCAAATTAGTTGATCCAATACTTCTCAGCATAGTAATAATTTGACCTCTGTGATAAGTTGAATGGTTCATGCAATGTAAAATGATCTGCCAATGTTTTGTCTGATTGTCGTTGCCATTTAAAGTTTTGTAGAAACAAGTGGTTTCAAAATATGCATCACTGCGTGTTTGTATAAAGCGGTGAAAGTCGACAGACTGTTGAATGAAATAAAGATCGTACCCGGCAAAAACATCATCGTATTCTTTGTTTGGCCATGTGTTGAGCGATATACCCTGCAAGCGGTTCAGCCAGATTACTTGTGCATCCCATATATGGTAAATCGTTTTTCGGATACTTGGAAAACTGCTTTCGATAAGTTTGTCACTAATATCTTCCGGAGATGATCGTATTAATTCAACCACTCGTTTATTGGCCCAAACATTATAGTCGCACAGGGAAGTTAATAAAGTTTTCATACGGTAGTATTTAAATCTGCATCTAATGTAAGAAACAATATGACAGCAGAAAGATATCTGTCTGTTTAATGTTCTTACTTCAGTCGGTTCGAAATTCTCGCGGGTGAATATTGCAGCACATTCACTTTACCGAATTAAACATCGAGCATCCGATAATGCGGTCGTAGTCACGGTCGTACATATGCTGATAAATAAATAACTGGTAGTCGTTCTCCGATTCGAAATGATTTCCTTCTGTGTAGATAAGTTCTCCTTTGGAAGATTCAGCACCTTTATACATATACATGTAGTTGTAATATCCTTGTTTCAGGTATAAGGAAGCAGTGTATTGTTGAAGGTCATAATCATAGGTCATTTTGTTTTGGTCGTTCATTTGGTTATTGTTCAATTCACCAAATACATATAATTCGCCGGAGGTAATTACATAAGGATACTTCAAAACAAAGTTCACCATTGCATAATCGCCTTCTGTATTTACGTCATTGGTGAGATCGGCTTGCAATACAAATTGACCATTGATATCAGTTTCGTAGAAATACTTTTGATAAAGTCTGCTTTCATCCACATTTACGTAAACCTGGTATTTGCCATTTTCCTTTGTAATTTTCCTAACCATATCTGATTGAAAGTTCAATGTTTTAGTATCGAAGTGCCTGTATTCTTTTCCTGCTGTAAACACCAAATCATCCTTATCATAGGTTAACAGATCGTTCGTTATCATTCGGGGTTTACTATTGTAGATCGCATTGTCATATCTCCCGTTTTGAAAAAGTGTAACGCGTATCTCATCAAGTGCATGTGATATGTCAAGGTTTCGGATATCGACGGTAAAATTTAATTCCTGATAATTATTCCGGTATTCGATCAGATTTGGACGGTACACTTTTGCATTTATGGAAGCAAGTTCCTCCCACACAAAAAAACGTTTAACTATCAATGGAACTTCTCTATTATCCTCCTCCCATACTTTTACAACATAATTACCACTCACTTTAAAATCGATATTGTCATTCGGGAAATTTACAGAATAGTGTGTGTATGCTTGCAGTGTTCCAAATGAAAAGGAATAGTTGTCTATAGTATTTTCTTCATAACCGTCTAAATAATCGTAAGTGGTGAGATTAGAAACCTCCCAGTTCTGGTCGCAATGTTGAAAGGTATAATAATAATTGCGGACTCCACCTCTCAGGTCATCAAAACTAAAAACCAGTTCATCTTCCGAGTCCAGAAGAAGAATTGGATATGCCAATTGCAGATCACTCCTGTTTAGTTGAACTGTTTTCAAATTGGTATTATTAACTTGTTCCTCTATAATGGATCCTGTAATATTTGAAATCTCAATTGTATCCATTTGAAGTGTATCAGGTTGGGGTTGGGCAAACAAAACACACCTATATATATATATAGTACAAAAAAGCAGTAGCTTTTTGGAATCGAAATTGTGTAGACTATGTTTATATGACTTCATATTACGCTGCAATTTACCAATTAAGATGCCAATTTAATTACTGACATTTGTAAAAAATTTACCGGATATGGATATCTCTGTTGATGCAAAAAAGATCGCCTTTGAAAGACTGCTCACTATAATGGATGAATTGCGCTCTCAGTGCCCTTGGGATAAAAAACAAACCATTCATACTTTGCGTAATCTTACTATTGAGGAAACCTACGAATTGGCCGATGCAATAACAGATACAAACTGGAAGAACATAAAAGAGGAGTTAGGCGATATTCTGCTGCATATCATTTTCTATTCAAAAATAGGAGAGGAGCAAAATGAATTTTCGATAGCGGATGTTTTGAATGCCCAATGTGAAAAACTCATACACAGGCATCCACATATTTATGGTGATGTAAAGGTTAAGGATGAGGAAGAGGTAAAAAAGAATTGGGAGCAATTGAAATTAAAAGAGGGTAAAAAATCTGTATTACAAGGTGTACCACAAAGTTTACCTGCAATAATAAAAGCATATCGCATTCAGGAAAAGGCTGCCCAGGTAAAATTTGAATGGGAAAATACTGCACAGGTATGGGATAAGGTAGAGGAAGAATTACAGGAATTTAAAGAAGTTGCACTCAATCCGAATCCTGATAAAAAGAGGATGGAGGAAGAATTTGGTGATCTGTTATTTTCTCTTATTAACCTTTCGAGGTTTATTCAAATTGATCCTGAATCTGCATTAGAGCAAACCAATAAAAAATTTATCAAACGATTTCAATACATAGAACTAAAAGCCGCAGAACAAAATAGATCGTTAAATGATATGACGCTTGCGGAGATGGATGCACTTTGGAATGAAGCAAAGAGGAATTGAGAAACAGTCGAAAAAGATTTTCAATTTTCAATTTTCGATTTGTTAATTTAAGGCATTAATGTGAGCTCAGGTTCTCAACTATATCCCAGGTATTTTATTAGCTCGGGATCAAGTTTGGAGCCAATTGATTTCAAGTCATCAGGGGAGATCTTTTTCAGATAGTCTTTATTCAAAAATTCTTCCTTTTTATTGCCTGTAAAACGTTTTGAAGCGTATACTTTTTTTGTGGTCTTTAATTTTTGTAGCGGGGATAGATTGATAGAAACCCCTATTCTATTTAATACTTCAAGTGGTTCGGTCAAGAGATCGGAATAACGAATAAAAATGATTTTTTGTGTTTCTTTTGAAAAGTTCATCCACCTTCCATAAAACAAATTATATTCTTCTATATAATGATAGTCAGGAGTTTTCCAGTTGTTTTTTTTACTCCAGTTCACATAACTGTTAAACCAGTTATAGGCGTCTTTGGATACTATAATATATAGGTCGGGAATTTTATTTTGAGGCAAAGCATTTTCAAAATCGGTGAAATGGCTAAAGGATTCTGTATTGTTGAACTGTGGTTCCGGGATATTTTTTTTATTGTCGTAAAGACGAAAATGTTTATGTGTTATTTCATTCCTAATTTCGCCATTTAGAAAAATACAATTTGGGTAATTGAGGTTTATAAGTGTTTCCAGATAATTTGTACCACTGCGCTGTAATCCATAAAGCAGAATCTTTTTTGTTGATTCCCGGTTAGCAAAAAACCTATTGCGCAAGTTAAACATATAGCGAAGATAAAGCGCCAAAGGTTATAAAAACAAAACGGCTCTTCGTAGGAAGAGCCGTTTGTTTAAAAATTTGAAATATTGTTAAAACCACTTAGTGATCTTAAAGAAATAGGTACTGCCTATTTTAGGAGCACCAACAAAATATTGTTGTTCGTGATTGTATAAATTGGTAATGAGCAATGAAAATTGCGTATCCTTAATATAATCAGGAGAATAGTTTAATGTTAGGTCGAGGTCGTGAATTTGTTCCACGGTTCCAACATAAGCACCTGAATTTGCAGGATATGATTCTTGCCAACGGAAATTTAAACCTACATTAAGGTCCAGTTTTTTAATGTCGTAAAATGCGCGTACAGCTAATTTATTTTTAGGTGCATTTAATCCTACATAACCCAATTGCGCTCCTTCTAATGGAACGGAATCTTTATCTACCCAAGAATAAGAAAATTGCATGGTAAGATCATCACTTGCATACCAGGTTACACCGAGATCGGCACCAAAAACAAAAATATCTCCAAGGTTAACATAGGTAACATATTTTGCACCGTCGGGATATTGTGTTGGTGAAATTGTTCCAACAGGTAAACCTGCACCTGCTGCTAATACAAGGTTAATGAATTCATCTACACCTGTTCCATTTCCGTTACCGCCGTAGTCAGGATTGTTATCCAGATATGATGTTATAATGGAAGCGGTAATTTCATTTGATCCTGTAGTATCATTATAGTTATCCATAATAATAGGTGTAACATACGCTGCAAGTTCTGCACCATCAATAAATACATTCGGTGTGATATCCGTTAAAGGACTTACATAATCCTGTATCATATTATAATAAACATCTACAGTAGCAAAAACCTTATCGTTAAATAAAGATCCTTTCCAACCTACTTCAATGGTATTGGAAGCGGAGTTCATAATTGCACTGTAATCAGTAATGTTTTTAGGATCAATTACATCAAAGGAGGATGTTGTAAGATTTAATGCAGCTACAGTATTAGCAGCAACTTCAATATCATCGGGCAGCCAACCAACTAATGGTTCACCTAAACCCGGTATTACGTCATTAAATGCAATCTCCAATAATCCTCTTGTAGCATCCCAAATAACATTATTTAATTCGAGACTATTATCTAGGGAAAAATATTGATCAGAACCATATCCTAAATATTCGGCAAATGGAGAGGTGTATTGTGGCATTCCCACATCATCATATGAATAAGTAAATCCATCTCTGTTTCCAATTGCATACAAAGGCATTGCAGGTTCGTAATCGGAACCTAAAATTGTTTGAAATAATCCGGAATATCCTGTCAGATCACTTAATTGTAAAATATCGAGATTTAAATTATTGGAACTCGGTGCAGAAAATGAACGGTTGTATGTTAATCTGAAAGTATTTTTCTGATTTGCTTTATAAACAACTGCTGCGCGTGGAGCAAAAAATGGCTGATCAACAAAATTGTGATAGTCATATCTCAAGGCTGCTATTAAACTGAATTTGCTGTTTACTTTGTAATCTCCTTGCGTGTATGCACCAATCTCGGTAATATTATCATCCTCTTCATTTTTTCCATTGATGGTATTTTCCGTATCTGGCCTTGTGAAAATTGCGTCAACACCATAAATGAGGTTTAATTTTTTGTTAACCAGTTCATTTGCATGTTGCACTTGTCCGACATATTGTTTCGAATGGTCAATAATCAAATCACCTGTGCGAAATAAATAAGTCTCACCGGCATCACTTCCATTAATAAATGCCTGTGCAAACCAATCTTTATTCGTATAACGCAATTGAGCATAATAGTATTTCCAGTTAACTGCCTGTCCGGCCCCAATACCTGTTAATTCAATGCCGTCATTTTCCGTTAGTCCTCCGGTAAAAATTATTTCGGCTGAATTTTTAAATCTATAATCAAAACGAAGATCAACGCCTATTTTTTCAATATGTGTATCGCGCACATTCGGAATAGTGTCGCCAAATGGAATTCTTCCTTCGGAAGTTTGAGTTCCCTGTTGAATATAATTCGGTTCAAAAGGGTCATCATATAACCAATCGTTCCCATTTAGATAGGTAAAGGAGATCTTATACCCGAACTTATCCTTAATTTTTCCGGAATGGCGAAAAGAGGCAGTATAAAACATTCTGTCGCCTATGGCATCATCATCAAATAATGGGGTATAACTATAATTGGTATCAGCGGCCAGATCATCAGAAAATAATGGGTTTGATATCAAAATTGTATCAGAGATCTTACTTCTGAATCCTAATCCGACACTTGCCGCAGTCATATAATTCTTTTCCTGCGAAAGGGGCGATTTGGTTATCATGTGAACCACACCATTAGAACAGTTTGGTCCATACAATGCAGATGCCGGGCCCCGTAATATTTCAATTCGTTCGAGATCGGCATTATCTGTGGGAATGAAAGTAGCCACATTTGCCCGTAAGGAAGGAACAGCGCAATACCTGTTATCAACCATCATCAAAAGCGAACCGGAAAATATATTATTAAATCCTCTTACCACCACGTTTGTTTGTATTAGTCCTGTATTCACAATGTCAACACCCGGAACCCCTTTAATATTGGCCATTGGTGTTAAAGCAACTGTATTTTTGAGTTGCTCGGTGGTAATAAGACTAATAGACGCCGGGGCATCCAATATTTTTTCCTGTCTTCTTGATGCGCTGATTACAACGGCATCGAGGTCAAAACCCTCCGGTGACAAATTAATGGTCAAAAATCCGGAAGTGCCTATGGAGACTTCCATTTCAGAATACCCAACTGATCTTACACTAAGGGTATTAGCCTCGGTTGGGATACTCAGATTAAATTTACCTTCAAGGTCGGTAGAGGCACCAATTCCATTGTTTTCCTTCACCATTACAGTAGCTCCGGGTATGGTAAGTCCGGTTTCCAAATCTTTTACAACTCCCGAAATTGTGCGGTTTTGGGCTAAAAGGCTGATAGGTGTGCTAAGAAGGAGGATAGTTAGGATCGTAAAAATTTTTCTCATAGGCTCTTCGTTTAATTAGGTTGATTAAGTGAATAGGTTGCTATTTTTACACATTAATTCCGGTTTAAAGGTTTGAAAATACAATTTTTTAATTTCAAAAATGCAAAATCGTATTGATAACACAAAAAAGGTTTAATCTTTGAACCGGGCTTAAAAGACCGAAATTTATACAATAGTTATTTAAAATTAAAATCGCGTTTAGTTGAAAAGAAAGACACTTCATTTATTCACCACCTTTATTTTATTATGCACGGCATCTTTAGTTGCTTTTTTTTACAGTACCGGTAAACATAAATTTGAAGTGGAGGAAAGTGCCAAAACCATTGAAAGGGCTTACCAGCAATTTGAAAAGGAGATCATTCGAACGATCTCCGATCCGGTTATTATCAGCAACTTAATTACGGATTCTTATACCTTCGGTGAATTCAGTAAACTTGCCGAGCAGCCATATGGATTGATCATTTATCAAAACGACAGTGCCGTTATCTGGACCAATAATTTTATTACTCCAGTTAAGGCGCAAATGGTGTATAACGATGCTCCACTATTTATTTCCGAATCCAATGGGGAATATGTAATGCTGCAACACGATTTTCCCGGAAATATTCATGTGATAGGATTTTTACCTCTGCAATTTGAATTCGGAATAAAAAACAAATATCTGAACCATGTTAAAACACCCGGAATCCAAATTCACGATCATCTTAAATTAAAGGCGCGTGCAGAGCCGGGTTCTTATGCCGTGCATTCCTTAAATGGGAATGAGATATTTCATATTACGGAGAACCCTAATATTCAAAATATTACGGAGTATAATAAATTCATGTATATCTCTATAATATTCGCATTTATAACGCTGATGATCATTTGCACATCCCTGGCAAAATATTTTCTGAATAAATTCAACCGGGTGGTAGGCACCTTATTCCTGATGGTAGAATTAATTGGTGTTTATATTATTACAAATCTGTTGTTATACAATAAGATATTCAGTTTTTTGCCGCTCTTCGATCCGCAATATTATGGTTCACCCGGCATTGCCAATTCCACAGGCGATCTGATGATAAAAACAATTTTATTATTCTGTTTTGCCTTATTTTTTTCCCGGTATTTTTATATCAAAGGTCCTTCAAAAGATTCTGCTTTCAGAAGTTTACTATTTCAAATTGTAATGGCATTGTTCATTGGTGTAGCAACCTTAATTACCGGATACATCTTTCGCAGCCTTATTATTGACTCGTCCATCTCCTTTGATATACATAACTTCTTTTCTTTAAATTATTTCAGTTTCACAGGATTTCTATGCATTTCTATTCTATTGCTGAGTTACTTTTTCATTATTATCCGTTGTATTGAAATAGTTGTAAAAAATGCTTCCAATAAATATACATTTAGTTTGGTTGTATTAACATCGGGGTTTGTGTTGCTGTTGACTCAATATTATTTGGGGAAAACCATTCAATATGATATGATCCTATTTGTAACCGGATTCGTTTTGTTAAGGGCATTTTTAATGAGCAAAAAAATAAGTACTCGTTCCTTAGGTGGAATGATGTTATGGCTGATTTATTTTTCTGCCTTCAGTGCATATGTGTTTAATACCTCCATTTATAAAAAGGAGGAAGAGACCAAACGATTATATGCAATTAAGAAATCAATAGAAAAGGATCCCATCACAGAGTATTTATTCAGTGAGGTGGAAACGAATATTGTAAAGCAACTCGCTATGCAAGGACAATTTAGAGACAACGGAGATAAAATTCGTCCGGGTATTATCAATCAGATACGACAAGATCTTCAGGCAAATTATTTTAAAAAATATGAAACAGATATCTCTATTTACAGGAACGACACTTTGTTAATTGCGACCTCTGATGATAATAATTCCTCGCGATTCCCTTTGGTTGATGCAATTGAAAATAATGGCGAATTTACTTCCGCAAAAAACCTTTACTTTATTAATGATTATACCGGTAATTATTATTATCTGGCTGAATTGCCGGTATATACTGATTCTGCAGATGAATATGTTGCATATTTAAGGATGTTGCCGAAAAAATTCAGTGGTGAGAGTATTTATCCTGAATTGCTTATTGACGATGATCTTCGAACGTCGGAAAGTTTTGTGAATTTTGACTATGCTATTTATAATGATCACACGCTTTCTGAACGTGAAGGAGAATATCCATACCCACTTATGGATATATTTTATGTTAATAAGGATGAGGAAGCATCTGATATTATTCAAAATGATTTTGACCATTATGTTTATAAAGTAAATGAAACAAAAAAAGTAGTAGTATCTTCTCCACAATCAAGTTGGTTTGAACCTATTTCTATCTTTTCTTATTTGTTTTTTTTCAACCTCATATTTCTTGTTGTTATTTTATTATTGGAGCTTTGCAGCCGAATTATACAGGGTAATATCATTTTAAAGGAATGGATAAATACCTCACTGCAAAACAAGATCCAAACATCCGTAATCAGTCTTATCATTTTTGCATTTATTTTAATGGGAGTTGCAACAGTATATTATATTTCCAACCAATATAATTTTTCGCATCAACAGCGATTGCTCAGTAAGATCGAGGCGGTACAGACAAATATTGATTTTTTAATTAATGAGAACAAACGAAAAGAAACTAGAGGAATTTCCAATGTTCAAATGAAAAAAATTGGAAACAGGGTTGCAGAATTATCTGAAATTCATGATATGGATATCAATATCTACAGACCTGACGGCGACCTCACAGCTTCTTCTCAACCCGATATTTTTGATAAAGGACTTGTATCAAAAAAAATGAATTCACTGGCTTTTTTTAAAATGAGTTGTGATAAAGAAACTTGGTTTATTCAAACAGAAAACATTGGTGATCTTGCATTTTTATCAGCATATGTTCCGGTATTGGACGATGCTGGTGAAACAATGTTCTATCTCAACCTCCCTTATTTTGCCACTGAATTAAATTTGCGCACAGAGATATCTTCCTTTATGGTAACTCTAGTAAATGTTTATGTTTTATTGTTGATAGTAGCAGGTATTATTGCTTTTGTAGTATCAAAATCCATAACACGTCCTCTTGCAAATATTGCGGGCAAATTTAAAGGAATTAAACTGGGAACTTTAAATGAACCAATCTACTGGACACATGATGATGAGATCGGTTTATTAGTAGGGGAATATAATAAAATGTTGCAGGAGTTGGAGAACAGTGCAAATCTCCTTGCAAAGTCGGAACGTGAGAGTGCATGGCGCGACATGGCAAAACAGGTAGCGCATGAAATTAAAAATCCGCTTACTCCAATGCGGTTAAGTATTCAGCATTTACAACGCGCAATACAATCGAATGCTCCAAATGTAAAGGAGCTTACACGCAAGGTGACGGAAACTATTTTGGAACAAATAGACAATCTTTCCAATATCGCTTCAGAATTTTCGAACTTTGCTGTAATGCCTAAAGCAGTGAATGAAATTCTTTGTTTAAATGATGTACTGGAAAATGCAACCGCTTTATTTATAGAAAATGAAGAAGCCGAAATTAAACTGGAATTACCTTTCGAAAAGATAGAAATCTTTGCAGATAAAAATCAATTATTAAGGGTATTTAATAATGTCATAAAAAATGCAATTCAATCCATACCCGACGATAGAGATGGGTTAATAGAAATTGACCTGCATTTACTGGATTCACGAGGTTTGTTGCGCATTAAAGATAATGGATCAGGAATTTCCGAAGAGGAAAAGGACAAAGTTTTTGTGCCGAACTTTACCACAAAAAGTTCCGGTATGGGAATAGGGCTTGCCATGTGTAAAAATATTGTAGAAGGTGCCGGTGGATATATATGGTTTGAATCAACGGTTAATGTTGGCACTACATTTTTTATAGAATTTCCAACAGATACGAAAAAATGATGAAAAGAATAAGATCAGAACAATTATTTGAGGAAGCAAAGCAATATTTTCCGGGTGGCGTAAGCTCACCTGTTCGTGCATTTAAAACTGTTTTTGGCGCTCCGATTTTTGTAAAAAGGGGTAAAGGAAGCAGGATATGGGATGAGGATGACAATGAGTTTATCGATTTTTGTTGCTCCTGGGGGCCACTAATTCTAGGTCATGCGGATGATCGGGTTTTAAAATCTGTGGGCGATGCTTTAATAAATGGTACATCGTTTGGCACTCCAACAAAATTTGAGAATATTTTAGGAAAATTAATTCTTGATAATCATAAGTATGTCGAAAAGATCCGATTTGTTTCCTCCGGTACTGAAGCAGTAATGAGTGCAGTGAGATTGGCAAGAGGATATACCGGAAAAAATAAGATACTAAAATTCGACGGATGTTATCATGGGCATACCGATTCGTTATTAGTAAAAGCAGGCTCCGGACTGGTTACACTTGGAGAAACATCTTCAGCAGGTGTGCCGCCCGCTTTGGCGACTGAGACTATAGTTGTTGAATTAGATAATGAGGAAGCAATTATAGCAGCAATTCAGAAATATAACGGAGAAATAGCCTGCATTATAATAGAACCTATTCCTGCAAATAATGGATTATTATTGCAACGAAAAGAATATCTCCAATTCTTGCGCGATATATGTTCTAAAAATAATATACTGCTCATTTTTGATGAAGTGATATCCGGATTTCGAATTGGATTTGAGGGTGCTTCGGGATTTTATGATATTAAACCGGATATTATAACCTTCGGTAAAATTATTGGCGGAGGATTACCTGTAGGCGCTTACGGGGCAAGTAAAGAGATTATGAAAATGATTTCCCCCGATGGGCCGGTTTATCAGGCTGGAACCTTATCAGGAAATCCACTTTCCATTTCCGCAGGAATAGCCCAATTGAAATCATGTCTTGAACCTGAATTTTACAGCGCACTAACACAAAAAACTAAAAGTCTTGCTGACCGTATAAATGCTTTTACTTTTGAAAATAAAATACCTGTTAATATTCTCTATTTAGGTTCAGTTTTTTGGATATCCTTTTCAGAAAATTGCGTCATCAGAAAGGCATCACAAATTGATGCAGAGATGGTTAATAAATTTAAATATCTGCATATTGAATTGTTGCAACGCGGTATTTATATAGGCCCTTCAGGTTATGAAGTATGTTTTATTTCACAAGCACATACGGAAGAGGATATTTTATATGCATCTGAAATTATTTGCGATGTTCTGGCTTTGATCTTTGACAAAAATTATACATTGAACAATGGCTAATATCTCAAAATCAAGATATTTTTTATTTTTTCATGTGGTGTTTATTTACATCATTGCTTCCTTTATTTGGTGGTCGTATTTACTACATAAAAATAATTATGAGAATTATGATGAAATTATAAGTCGAGAAGAAACAATTTTTTTGCAAAGTGGTAGAAACCTATCTGATTTTTATTCCACTGCAATATATACCCGTCTACACAGCGATTTCAGAAGAACAGAATTAATGTTATATGGTGAGGGAGTTGTATTTATAGGCCTTATTACACTTGGTTTTTGGCGAATGCGCAAAACATTTCGGGAGGAAGTTGCACTTACACGACAACAAAATAATTTTTTATTGTCCATTACACATGAATTAAAATCACCGCTGGCATCACTCAAATTATCGATGCAGACAATTCAGAAAAGACAACTGGATGCTGAACAGGTAAAAACAATGGCTGATATGTCGCTCGACGATATAGAAAGATTAGAATCTTTGGTGGAAAATATTCTTCTTGCATCAAAAATCGAAAGCACGAATTTCCGATTAAATAAGGAATTGATTGACCTGACATCCATCACAAAAAATATCCTTGACCGCATTAAAATAAAATTTAAAGGTCAACGCAATTTTAAAGGTCAGATTGAGGATAATGTTTATTTTTATGGTGACAGATTTTCCTTTTCTGCTGTGATCTATAACCTTATTGAAAATGCCATCAAATATTCCGGTGAGGGTGCTGATATAATGGTTGAATTAAAGGGTGACGATAATAATATATATATGAAAATTTCAGATACCGGAATTGGCATTCCTGAAGTGGAGAAGGGAAAAATTTTTGGTAGATTCTACCGCATTGGAACGGAGGAAACCAGAAAGACTAAGGGAACAGGGTTGGGCTTATTTATCGTGAATCAAGTGGTATTGATGCATTCAGGTAAGATAGAGGTTAAAAATAATACACCTGTTGGGAGTATCTTTGAGATAACAATACCTGTCGGAACGGCCTGATAAACAGACAAAAAGATGACAGAAAAATAAAAACCAAAATCATTGTGTGGCGTATACTCAAACCAACTGCACAAAAAAACCGCGACTATGAACTACAGAATTTTAATTGTTGAGGATGAAGACCACATCCGAGAAAATCTTAAATTAAATTTAGAATTGGAAGGCTATGAAGTGATTGCCGTGCCCGATGGTGCAAAAGCATTAAAAGCTTTCCGCGAACAGCGTTTTGATCTCGTAATTCTGGATGTAATGTTACCGGAAATGGATGGTTTTGATGTTTGTGAACAAATGCGTTTAGAGGATAGAGAAACCCTCATTTTATTTTTAACAGCAAAGGATGCAAGTGTTGACAAAATAAAAGGATTAAAAACTGGTGGTGATGATTATATGACCAAACCATTTAATCTCGAAGAATTATTATTGAGAATAATAAATCTGCTCAAACGCAGTTCTAAAAATCCCGCAGAAGATAAATTTCATGAATATAGTTTTGGAGGCAACACGATCAATTTTGTTACGTATGATGCAATTGGTAGAAATGGTGTTGTAAAACTCACCAATAAAGAATTAAAATTATTAAAACTTCTTATCGATAGAAAAAACGAAGTAGTATCTCGAACTCTAATCTTACAAACAGTTTGGGGATATGATGTATATCCATCAACAAGAACAATTGATAATTTTATACTCGCATTTAGAAAGTATTTTGAAGCAGATCCTAAAAACCCTGTATTTTTTCATGCTATTCGGGGAGTGGGGTATAAATTCACAGATAAGTAATTAACTCACTACTTGTTGAATAAATGTTTCCACAAAACAGTCAAGAGCCAAAAGGCATTTGATCGTTTTTTAAAGGTTATGAATTATATTTGTGTCCTATTAGTCACACAGATTATTACTTTATGCATCCACTTCTCAGAATTTTTGGCATAACCCTGCTTTTTTCCATCCTTGGGTCAAGGATGAATTCCCAAATCGTGATTAACGAAGGGACAAACAAAAACGCTACTCTTCTCTACGATGAAGATGGAGATAATCCTTCCTGGATCGAACTTTATAACACCGGTGCTGCCGGTGTTACCTTAAATAACTACGGAGTTTCAGATGATAGTTCAGACCTTTTTAAATGGGAGTTTCCCGATATTATTTTAGAAGCAGGACAATTTCTGATTGTATTTACCTCCGGAAAGGACCGTAAACCGGATAATACTATTCATCACTGGGAACAACCTGTTAATGATGTTTCCGTATGGAAATACCTCGTTCCGGATGATGATACACCTGCAGATTGGATCGTTTCCGGGTTCGACGATTCAGGTTGGGAGAATAGTCAGGTTAGTGTTGGATATGGAGATGACGACGACACCACAATTTTACCTGATGGCACCCTGAGCATTTATTTAAGACATGAATTTAATATTGACGATACTTCCCAAATTGGCAATGCAATGCTGAGTATGGATTATGACGATGGATTTATTGCTTATTTAAACGGAAATGTAATTGCATTAAATGGATTTGCAGTAGGGTCGCCTGCTTATGATGAATTGTCAGCTGTGGATCATGAAGCTGCAATGTATTATGGTGCTGCACCTGAAAATTTTATTTTCGAGGAAACATTATTTAAATCGTGGCTTGTAGAAGGAACAAATGTTTTTGCAGTTGAAGTGCACAATGTTTCTGAAGGTTCAAGTGACCTTACGGCCAGACCTTTTTTATCTATTGGTATTAAAGTAGAAGAAATATTATGGACCGATATACTTCCACCTTGGTTTCCAACATTTACATTGTCTCAAAATTTGCATACAAATTTTAAAATTAATGCAGAGGGTGAAAGTATTTATCTCACAAATACTTTAGGTTTTACTGAAGACACCCTTTTTATTGCCGTTGGTGAGGCAGATCATTCCATAGGTTGCATATCAGATGGCGCTGATATTTCCGCAATATTTCCAATTCCAACTCCCGGTTATAGCAATTCGGGAATGTATTATACAGGTTATGCAGATGGACTTGCAAACTTTTCACTTGATGCAGGATTTTATTCCGGTGAACAAACAGTGGAAATAATTATTCCCGCAGGAGGTGAAATACATTATACTTTAAATGGTGAAGTACCTACTTTGGCAGATCCGCTTTATACAATTCCGATAACAATAGATAATACAACGGTAATAAAAGCAAGAAATTTTGATCCGGACGGAATTTTATTACCCGGTAAAACAGCTACCAATACTTTTTTTATCGATGAAAATATTACTGTTCCTGTAGTTTCTATTACAACAAATAATAATAATTTGTATGGAGATCAAGGCATTTTTGACAATTGGTGGACCGATTGGAAAAAGGCAAGTTATATTGAATATTTTGACACTTTGCAATACAATGCTTTTGAACAAAATGTTGCAATAAAAGTAGATGGAGGTGCAGGAGGAAGCCGCGCATTACCTCAGCATAGTATGCGTGTTGAATTGGACAATCCTGCTTATGGCGACGGAACATTAAATTATCCATTATTTAAAAGAAGATGGGCTGTTGATGAATATGAAACTTTTTATTTGCGAAACGGAAGTAACATGAGTAATGTACTTCCGTATAAGGATGCATTTATGGTTCGCAGTACAGAGGGAACTTACAATGAACATATGGCATATGATCCTATCGTTGTATTTTTAAATGGAGAATATTTTGGATATTATGAATTGAGAACAAAACTGGATGAAGGCCATTTTAATCACGCTTTAGGAATAGAAAAAGATAGTCTTGATCTGCTCACATTGAGTTATTGGTACGGATTAATACTGCGTACTTTAAGTGGTTCTGACACTGATTTTGTACAAATGCGCGATTATTTAGGAAATTATCCAACACCGGAAGATCCCGAATTTTATTTAATTGCTGATTCCATTCTCGATCTTAAAAATTTTACCGATTATATAGCAGCGGAAACCTGGATGGCAAATTATGATTGGCCATATAATAATATTAAAGCATGGCGAGATAGAGGTGGAGATAATAAATGGAAATATGCATTAATTGATGTAGAACTTGGTTTGGGAATGGGTGCATGGTCGGATGCAACTTCAGATCTAATAGGCGGATTATTTGGAACACAACTATATATAGAACCACTTGCTAAATTATTGCAGAATCCTATTTATCACGATTATTTTGTGAACCGTTATGCTGATTTGATGAATTCTACATTTTTACCGGAGAGAACACTTCCCATGGAGGATAGCATGTATTTAGAGGTAATACCTGAATTACCACGACAATTATTGCTTTGGGGTTATGGACCGCTCGGTGAACAATTGGCAACTTTTAACGAATATCGCGATGCATTGCGCAGTGATTTTGAAGTGCGTTCAGGTTATGTACGCAACCAAATAAAATCCGCTTTTGCGCTTGATGGGAAAGTGGACATTACTTTAGATTGTTCACCTCCCGGTGCAGGCAGAATAAAAATAAGTACACTCACCATTTTTGATATGCCCTGGACCGGAATTTATTTTGATGGTGTACCTGTTCAATTAACTGCTGAACCAAATACAGGTTATACATTTTCTCATTGGGGTGATAGTCCCTTTATTACAGATACTTTATTAAATACCTTTTTATCAAATATTTCAGCGGATGAAATATTTACCGCATATTTTGATGGAGCTCCTGCCCCGGAAGAAATTGTAGTGAGCGAAGTAAATTATAATGCGGAAGAAACAGTAAACGCAGGTAATTGGATTGAACTTTGGAATCATGGAGTATCAGAAGTAAATATTTCAGGGTGGAAAATAAAAGACGCAAATCCGCTACATATTTATCTTATTCCAGATGGAACAATGATTAATGCTGATGAACGTTTAGTTTTGGCAGTTGATCTTCCTCTTTTTGAAATTCAACATCCCGAAGTAATTAATGTTTTAGGACCACTTGGTTTCGGGCTTGATAATACAGCAGAAACAATTCAGGTTTATGATATTCAAAATGCGCTTAAATTAGAATTTTCGTACCTTGATGATGCTCCGTGGCCCGGTGGTGCTGACGGACAAGGCAGGACCATGGAATTAGTTGATCCAACAGAAGATCTAAACTACCCTGATAATTGGTTCGACGGTTGCATTGGCGGTTCGCCCGGTGAACCCTACACGCCCTGTGATGACCCTGTTATTTTCAGTGAAATAAATTATAATTCAGGTGGAGATTTCGACAGCGATGACTGGGTGGAATTGCGCAATATCTCGGATGCATCGGTGGATATAAGTGGATGGAAATTTATGGATGATTCATTAGGAG